>JAGLQP010000393.1 GCA_023136785.1 Spirochaetales bacterium | reverse complement strand
AACAGCGGAGAAAACGGTTCAACTGTACTGCAAACGAAGGGACGGCTCGATATTCCCCGAACCGGCGGACGGCTTCAAACTGCAGCAGCGCTATCGTCATGTCATCGAGGAGGGACGACGGGTCGAGCAGTCCGTGCAGGCTCTTGAGTCGGGCGATATCCTCCACTTCGGTAAGCTCATGAACCAGTCCCACAGCAGCTGCAGGGACCTGTACGAGATCAGCTGCGAGGAACTGGATCGGCTGGTCGAGATCTCGCGGGAAGCCGGTGCGGTGGGAGCGAGGCTCACCGGGGCGGGATTCGGAGGCTGTGCCGTCAGCCTGGTAGAGGACAACAGAGTGGAATCCTTCATCCACCAGGTCATCAACACCTACTACCGGGATTATCTCAAGCGGAAGGACCATGAATACGGCTCGATGATCTTCCCCTGCCGCGCCGCGGGCGGAGCTGCCGTACTGGGAGAGACAAACACAAGGAGGGATAGAGTATGACTTCCCGGGAACGTGTGTTGAAAAGCCTCAATCACGAGGAACCCGATCGAGTACCCCTCGATTTGGGAGCGAGTGTGCTGACAGGCATGCACGTCAGCTCGATTTACAAGCTGCGTCAGACCATGAAGTTGGATCCGCCGGGCGCTCCTGTCAAAGTGCTGGATCCTTACCAGATGTTGGGAGAGGTGGAGATGGACCTGGTGGATGCTCTCGGCGTGGACGTGGTTCAGGCGCCCGCTGCAGCGACCCTGTTCGGCTACAAACGGGAAGGCTGGAAACCGTGGAAACTCTTCGACGGCACACCGGTTCTGGTTCCGGAGGGCTTCAACACCGAGCCAGAGACGAACGGTGACGTATTGATGTATCCGGAAGGAGATCGGAGGGCAGCTCCCAGCGGCCGAATGCCGGCAGGGGGATTCTACTTCGACGTGATCGTACGCCAACCTCCACTCGACGAAGCAAACCTCGACCCCGATGACAATACCGAGGAGTTCACGCCGATCTCCGAGGCGGATCTCGCCTACTTCAAAAATGAAGTCGAGGGGTTATACCGGGAAACCGATAAAGCGGTCTTTGCCGGGTTCTGCTTTTCCAGTTTCGGGGACATCGCTCTGGTTCCCGCCTCTTGGTTGAAGAACCCAAAGGGAATCCGGGACATCGAGGAGTGGTACATCAGCACGGTGGCGCGACGGGACTACGTGTATCGGGTTTTCGAGCACCAGTGCGAAGTTGCCCTGGCCAACCTGGAGAAACTACTCCAGGCGTTGGGAAACAAGGTACAGGTAACCCTGATCACCGGAACGGATTTCGGCGCTCAAAACAGTCTTTTCATCTCCAAGCAGTCCTACGGGGACCTGTACAAACCCTTCCACAAAACGATAAACGACTGGTTGCACAGAAACACCAGCTGGAAAACCTTTATTCACTCCTGCGGCTCGGTGGTGGAGCTCATTCCAGATTTTATCGAAGCAGGCTTTGACATTCTCAACCCGGTACAGACCGCTGCGGCGGGAATGGATCCGAAGGGGCTGAAAGAACGCTTCGGAGAACAGATCGTTTTTTGGGGAGGCGGGTTGGACACCCAAAGAACACTGCCCTTCGGCACACCCGAAGAGGTAAAGGCCGAGGTTCGCGACCGGGTAGAGATCTTCGGAAGAGGCGGGGGTTTTATCTTCAGTGCGGTTCATAACATCCAGGCCGGGATTCCCATAGAAAACCTGGTGGCGATGTTCGAGGCATTTCGAGAATGCCGATAGCTTGATTTCGAGTCAGCCCTCTGGAATAAAGCGGTAAAGTGTAGTAAAAAGGTCACTCCAAACTAAGAGATTATCAAGGAAAACAAGAATGTATCCCCTACCTCAGGATCTGCATATACACACGACCTTCTCGAGGAGCGACAGTGCCGTTGTTCCCGAGCAAACCGTAGAGCTGGTGGCCGCGATCGGTCATGCTCAAGTGATCGGGATCAGCGATCACCTCGAGTCAATTGTGGAAGATTTTCCCACCTACGCGGCTGCTGTACGCTCCTATGGACTCAAGGTCGGAACCGAGGTGAGCGGAGCGGATTGGGCGCGGGAGGCCGAAGCGGTGGAGGCGCAGTACTACCTGTACCACTGTCGGGACCGGGAGGAGGACTACCGGGGGGCGGAACAGCTCCTGGCCACGGGCAAACCGGTGATTATCGCTCATCCCCTTATCCTGGAGACCGACTTGCGCAGAGTGCCCCCGGAGTGCCTGATCGAGATCAACAACCGTTATGTCTGGCGAAGCAACTGGGAACTCCTACGGCCCTTCATCGCCTCATTTTCCTTTGTGATCAATTCCGACGCCCACCAGCCCCACTGGCTGAACCAGAACGTGGCTCGCCATGTTGCCCGTGAACTCGGAATCGCGGAGACCCTGCTATTCCCGGACGAAGCGGGACTGCGACGACCTCAACCTGTGGAACCGGGAAAAAAACTTTGAATTCCCGACAAATTGACCATATATTTCCATATAGAGAATAGCAATCGAGGAAAGGAGGCTTCATGAAAGCCCTGAAACTTGTCGTTCTGTTCGTTATTTCTCTAGCCCTTATGGGGTGTTTTGAATCTCTCATTCTGCTGCGGGTCAACAAAGACGGCAGCGGAACGATCGAGGAAACCGTGGTGATCAGCGATGCCTTCATGGAGCTGATGAAGAGCTTCGGTGG
>JAGLQP010000392.1 GCA_023136785.1 Spirochaetales bacterium | reverse complement strand
GCGCCGTCAGGATCCCGGGGTTGGCGGAGATCCCGGTGGTCGGCCGCATTCTATTCTCCCGGGACCCGCTGTTCTACCTGGCCGTGGTCCTGGGCATCCTGCTCTGGATTCTGCTCAGCCGTACCCGCTGGGGCATCCAGATCCGTTCGGTCGGAGAAAACCCCGCGGCTGCGGAGGTGCAGGGGATCAACGTCGCCAGGATCCGCTATCTCTGCGTGCTGCTGGGAGGCGCCCTGGCCGGTATGGCGGGAGCCCACCTGTCCCTCGTGTACAGCAAGTCCTGGACCGAAGGATTGACCGGCGGGCGAGGTTGGATCGTCATCGCCCTGACGATCTTTGCACTATGGAATCCCCTGCGGGCCTTTCTGGGCGCCTTTCTGTTCGGCTGTATCTTCGTTCTTCAGTATCTTCTGCAACCGATCGGCGTGCCTCCCAATCTCCTGGCCATGATGCCCTACCTGGCCACCCTGACCGTGCTGCTTGCCGGGGGACTGCGCAAAGACCGCCGCCGGTTGTTAGCCCCGGCAAAGCTGGGAGAAGCGTACAGCAAAGGGGAGCGCTGAATGTGAGCACGCGTAAGGATTTGGCCGCTTAAGCCGTCTTATTCCCTGAACACGTGTTGGCGGAGTGATCCGGGGGGAACCGATCCCGCCTGCCTGTTCGAACCAGATTTGACCATTACAGGGTGCTGTGACTATTTTTCATAGGATAAATAGGTCTCGGTCGTGGCGGCACTAAAGGGAGAGAGAAAAAATGAACAAGCTACAGGAACTCACCAAGTTGGGGCAGTCCATATGGCTGGATTATATCCGCCGGTCCTTTATCGCCTCGGGGGAGCTGAAGAGCCTGATTGATGAGGGAGTGCGGGGAGTGACTTCCAACCCGACGATCTTCGAAAAAGCGATCGCCGGCAGTTCGGACTACGACGAACAGCTTGCAAAGATGGCTGGATCCACTTTGGACGAGATGTACGAAGCCCTGGTTCTCGAAGACATCCGCCGGGCCGCGGAGCTGCTTCGCCCCGTATGGGACTCGAGTGCCGGTGCCGACGGATATGTCAGTTTGGAGGTCAGCCCGGAGCTGGCCCGGGACACGAAGGGTACGATCGCCGAAGCGAGAAGACTGTTCAAGACCCTCGACAAACCCAATGTGATGATCAAAGTACCCGCTACCAAAGAGGGAATCCCGGCGATCGAGGCTTTGATCGCCGAGGGTATCAACGTGAATGCCACCCTGATCTTTTCCCTCCAGCATTACGAAGCGGCGGCAGAGGCCTATCTCGCAGGTCTGGAGAAGCTTGTCCGCAGCGGCGGGGATCTCGGTCGGGTAGCCTCGGTCGCTTCGTTCTTTGTCAGCCGGGTCGATGCCGCCGTGGATAAAGCCTTGGAGGAGCTGGGAGAGGCGGAGCTGAAGGGTAAAATCGCCATTGCCAACTCCAAAGCCTCCTTCCTCCGTTCTCGGAAGCTGTACAGCGGCGAACGCTGGCGGAAGCTGGCAGCCGGGGGTGCCCGGGTGCAGCGCTTGCTCTGGGCCAGCACGGGAACCAAGAATCCCTCCTACCCCGACACCCTGTATCTCGATACCCTGATCGGTCCCGACACCGTCAATACGGTGCCGCCGGCAACCCTCGACGCATTTCGCGATCACGGAACCGTCTCCTCCTCCCTGGAGATGGAACTAGAAAAGGCCGTGGAGCGGCTCGAGCGGTTGAACCGGCTGGGAGTGGACCTGGAGGCGATCACCGAGAAGTTGCAGGAGGACGGGGTCACCGCCTTCGCCAAATCCTTCCGATCGCTGCGCCAGGCGATCGTAGAGAAGGCCAAGATTTTGGGTGGGGGCGAGGGCGGGGGACCCAAAATGCTTCAGGTCAGCCTGGGGGCGTACCAGCAGGCGGTTGACGCCGCCCTGGAGGAGATGGCGGCTGAGCGGGTGATGCAGAGAATCTGGTCTCACGACCATACCGTCTGGAAAACCGAGCCGACCGAGATCGACAACCGCCTAGGCTGGCTCACCGTCGCTGAAACCTCGAAGAAAAATATCGGGAGGTTGACCGAACTGGCCGACGAGCTCCGGACCTCCGGCTACAGGCAGGCTGTTCTGCTCGGGAGGGGCGGGTCCAGTCTGGCTCCCGAGGTGTTCAGCAAGACCTTCGGCCCGGCCGAGGGATATCTGAAGCTGTCGGTGATCGACAGCACCGACCCGGATCTGATTCTCTCCTATGCTGAAGAGCTCGATTTGAACAAGACCCTGTTCATCGTGTCCACCAAATCCGGGGGCACGGTGGAGACCCTGTCTTTTTTCAAGTATTTCTACAACCGCACCGCCGAGACCGTCGGTGCAGACAAGGTTGGGGAGCATTTCGTAGCCATTACCGATCCGGGAAGCAAGCTGGCCGATCTGGCCGCTCGGTACAGCTTCCGGAGGACCTTTCTCAACGATCCGAATATCGGCGGGCGCTACTCCGCCCTGTCCTACTTCGGTCTGCTTCCGGCAGCCCTTCTCGGAATCGATTTGAAGCTGCTTCTCCGCCAGGCCTTGGCTGCTGCCCACGGCAGCGCTGCTGCGGAAGCCGCCGGGATTGGCACAATCATGGGTCAGCTGGCGCTCGAGACGCGGGAAGGGCTGAGCCGAGACAAGGTTACGATTTTTCTCTCACCTCAGCTGGCCAGCTTCGGGGATTGGGTAGAGCAGCTTA
>JAGLQP010000391.1 GCA_023136785.1 Spirochaetales bacterium | reverse complement strand
CGGGTTCAAATCCCGTTTCCCGCTCTCACGGCGCTGCGCGCGCGCCAGGCGACCAGGAGATCAGAATCCGGGTCGCCTTTTATTTGTACACCAATCGGAAGGCTCAAGTTCGATGAGGACAACAGCAACGCGTCAATAGGTTAGATCAGTCCCATGGACCCCGCGGGTCTGAAAAGAGGAGAGGGTAGTTCCGTGATCAAAAGCAAAAAGATAGAAGAGCTGGACAACTCGAGTGTTAAGCTCACCATCAGCGTAAAGAAGGATTTCATTCAGAAACAGTACGACGAGCTGGTGGCGGAGTACTGTAAAACTGTCCGTATCGATGGGTTTCGCAAGGGAAAAGTCCCGGCGAATGTACTGCTGCGCAAGTTCGGCGACACCCTCCTGGGTGATACGACCGAACGGGTTATACGCAGCAGCCTCGACAAGGTTTTTGAAAAAGTCGAGCAGAAACCGATTTCAACCTCGACCCCTGAACTGGATACGAAAAAAGATCTCGAGTTGGGCAAGGACTACACCTACTCGGTGACCTTCGATACCTACCCGAAGATCGAACTTCCCGAGTACAAGGGTCAGAGCTTAGAAGAGCTTCAAGTCAAGGTAAGCGATGAGGATATGGACCGGGAGCTCAAGGCGCTTCAGGAGCAGAACTCCATCGTGATCGACAAGAAGGACACCACGGTTCTGACGGGGGATATCGTCAATGTCGATTATGCTGAGCTCGACGAAAAGGATGAAGAAATAGCGGCTTCCAAACGGGAAGGATTCGTCTTCGAAGTGGGAAGCGGATATCACCTCTACAAGATCGACAACGAGCTGGTGGGAATGAAAACCGGCGAGGAGAAGATAGTCGCTAAGGATTTCGGGGAGGATTTCGAGTTCAAGGAACTGGCCGGAAGGTCTGTAAAGCTCAAGGTTAAACTGAACGCAGTCAAGGAGAAGCAGCTTCCGGAAATCAACGACGAGCTGGCCCAGGATATCAGTGACAAGTACGAAAACCTGGAAGATCTGAAAAAGGATATCCTCGAGAAGCTCGAGAAGTACACCAAGCAGAAGATCCGGGAGCACAACATCTCCCAGATCCTCGAGAAAATAACCGATCAGGCTACGATTGCCCTTCCAAAATCCATGGTGGAAAGCGAGCTTCAGGATCAGTGGCGTCTCTTCGTCTCCCGCCTTGGGGGGGAAGAAAAGCCGGTCCTGCAGCAGTTGGAAACCGAGGGCAGAAGCAAAGAGCAGATCCTCGATGAATGGCGCGCCGGGGCAGAGAAAAAGCTCAAGCTGCAGCTGGTTGTGAACGAAATGGTAAAACAGGAGGGCATTGAGCTCGAGGAGAATGATATCGAGGAGCGGATCCAGAAAGAAGCAGACGCTCAGAACATCAGCTTCGAGGAAGCCAAGGAAACGATGAACCGCAACAACTATCTGGAGTTCCTCAAGCACGACCTGAAGAATGAGAAGCTCTACGATATACTTCTAGACGGCGGACCCCGGAAAAAGGGCAAAAAGGTGAAATTTCTGGACTTGGTACAGGGAAACTATTAAATTACTGAATATGATCGAGAAAGCAAGCAACCTCGTACCTATCGTTATCGAACAAACCGGGAGGGGCGAACGTTCCTATGATATATATTCCCGGCTCCTCAAAGACCGGATTGTGTTCATCGACGGTGAAATCATCGATCTGAATGCCGATCTGGTAGTAGCTCAGCTGCTGTTTCTGGAGTCCCAAGACCCGGAGAAAGACATCCATCTGTACATCAACTCTCTTGGCGGGACCGTAACCGCCGGACTGGCAATCTACGATACGATCCAGTATATCAAATCGGACGTACAGACAATCTGTCTCGGCCAGGCCGCCTCCATGGGGGCGCTGCTGCTTACCTGCGGAACTCCGGGAAAACGCTTCGTACTACCCTCTTCCCGCATCCTGATCCACCAACCATGGGGCGGGGTTGCAGGTCAGGCTGCGGACATCGGGATTCAGGCTCGAGAAATCGTGCGCATCAAAAAGCTCATTATCCAATATTTTGCCCGCCATACCGAGAAGAACGAAGACATGATTGCTCAAGACCTGGAAAGGGATTACTATATGTCTGCCGACGAAGCGGTTGAGTACAAGTTGGTGGATAAGATTCTGGAACGGCCGAAGAACAATGAGCAAACTAGCAAGAAATGAAGGCCTTAAGGTCTGCTCCTTCTGCGGCAAGAGCGCAGACACGGCACGCCGGCTGATCGCCGGACCCGGGGTCTACATCTGTGACGAATGCGTAATTGTCTGCAAGAAGATCCTCGACGAGGAGGACGATCTTCTCGCTGCAGAGTTTAAAGAGGATATTCCCACTCCCAAAGAGATCAAGGAATACCTCGATCAGTACGTGATCGGTCAGGAGCAGGCCAAGAAAGTCCTCTCCGTAGCGGTATACAATCACTACAAACGAGTCGCCATGGGGCACAAGCTGGATCCGGATGTGGAGATGGAGAAGTCGAACATCCTGATGATCGGCCCCACCGGTACGGGGAAGACCCTGTTGGCTCGTACCCTGGCCAACAAGTTGAAAGTTCCCTTCGCCATCGCCGACGCAACTACTCTCACGGAGGCGGGATACGTCGGTGAGGACGTAGAAAACATCCTGCTCAAGCTCATCCAGAATGCCGGCAACAACATCGCCGCAGCGGAGAAAGGGATCGTCTACATCGACGAGATCGACA
>JAGLQP010000390.1 GCA_023136785.1 Spirochaetales bacterium | reverse complement strand
TGGACCGCCGACTCCGCTGTTTGGCTCGTGTCTATTGCAGTTGAAAACAACAGGACATATATCGAGGAGGTCGTACCCTTACCGATCACCAACTACCGAAACCACCGTGGAGAGGTCCTGGTGGAAACGTTTCCGGGCATGGGCGGGAAGGAGATGCCTGAGGAGTGGCAGAGCTACTATAGGGAGAGGGCTCGGCTCCTGCGCTCATCCCTCGGGGAGGCAGAGGAGGGACAACCGTTTCCCACAGGGAAGGAGTTGTACCGACTCGCCTACCACAGCCGATAGATCGTGCAGCGCAGGTTCCCGAGAACGGCAACGGACCGGACTACGGCTCGGCTCTGCAGGCGGATGGTTTGTAGGCTAGATCTTGAAGTACTCCGGCTCGTTGCCCTGCTTCCACTTGATGTTGCAGCCCATACTCGGTTTTTGCTCCGAAACGACTTCGGAGCCCGCAAGCAGCGCGTCCAGGGCATTCCGCAGATCCTCGGGGCTGTCATCGGGATACGTTTCCACATCGTTGGAATTGATGCCCACTACGGCCACCCCTTTGGCATGATACTCCTTGACCAGCTCGACCAGGGCTTCCCGGATATGTTTGACGTAGGGGCAGTGATTGCACATGAATACGACCAGCATTGCGGGAGCGTCTTTAAAATCAGATAAGGATACTGAGTTTCCTCCGGTGTCGGGAAGGTTGAACTCCGGGGCTTTTGTGCTTAACCGCAGCATGGTGGATGTTACAGCCGTTGGTAATCCTCCTGTTTATTCATTCATTTGTATGTTCTCGAGACTGCCGCGCAGCAGCCGCAGCATCGCCTCGCTGTCCGTCACGGGCAGCTCGCAGGCGTAGTCCCGGCAGACATAGGCCGTGGCCTTGCCGTCGATGCTTGCCTGAAAACGGGTGAACGGGGCCAGGTCTGATATCTCCGGCTGCTCTTCCTCAGTCGGGCGGAAGAGCACGACCTTGTTTGGGGCGAATTCCCTCCGCAAGACCTGAGCCATCTCCCGGGTGTCCGAGGCGGCGCTGTGTCCTGCGATAACCACCTCGAGGGAGGGCCCGATTTGAAAGTCCAGAGCGCTGAGAAGGAAGGTGAAAGCCAGAGGGCTGGTTTCCACGAGCTGAGAGGTCGTGCGGATCAATGCGAGTGCCTTGTCCTCATAATCCCGATTCTGGGTCATACGGCCGAGTTTGAGCAAATCGAGCAGGGCCACCGATCCGGCCGAGGGCAGGGCGCCGTCCGTGTCGTTTCGCTGGCGAACCAGCAAGTTTTCGGACTCCTCGGCAGTGAGGAAGAAACCCCCTCCTGTGGAATCGTCCCAGAAATCTTCGATAAATCTCTCCATCAGCCCCCGGGCCTGCCGCAGATATGAGCTTTTAAAGGTCGATTCGTACAGCTCGATCAGACCCCAGATCAGATAGGCATAGTCCGTGGCGTACCCGGGGATAGCTGCCTCGCCTTCACGGTAGCGGTGCAGCAGACCTCCGTCCTCGCTCCGCAGTCGAGCCAGAATGAGCTCCGCAGCTCTCTCCGCCGCCTCGACATAGGACGTCTCCCCGAAAACACCGCCGGCCCGGGCCAGGGCGGCGATCATCAGACCGTTCCAGCTGGTCAGGATCTTGTCATCCTTGAGGGGGCGAACACGTTCCTGACGGTTGGAAAACAGCTTCTCCCGTGTAGAATCGGACAGCGCAGCGGCTGTCCCGTCACCCGGAGTCACCAGGCCATCGCCGTGATGCATGTAGAGTATGTTCGTTCCCGTTTGTTCGCCCGTGGCTTCCTCCTGATAGTTGCCGTCTGCTCGAACAGCGAACCGCTCTTCGAGCTCGCGCAACTCTTCGGCGCTGAGAAGGGACGACAGTTCCTCGTAGCTCCAGGTGTAGAACTTGCCCTCTTCCCCCTCGCTGTCCGCATCCTCCGCCGAAGCGAATCCGCCCTCCGGCGTGATCATGTCCCGGAGCACGTAGGTCAGGACTTCCTGCGCCGTACGGGCGTAGAACGGCTTGCCCGTCGCCTGGTAGGTTTCGGTGTAGGCCAAAGCGAGAAGAGCCTGATCGTAGAGCATCTTCTCGAAATGGGGCACCCGCCACTGGGCGTCGGTGGAGTAACGGTGAAAACCGTAGCCTACCTGGTCGAAGATGCCTCCGTGGCGCATCGCGGTGAGGGTTTTCTCGACGATATTCAAGGCCCGTTCCTCTCCGGTTCGTTGCCAGTAGCGCAGGAGAAAGAGGAAGTTGTGCGGGCTGGGGAACTTCGGAGCCGAACCGAAGCCGCCGTAGCCTTCATCGAACTGCTCGGACAGTCCCTCGTAGGTTCGCTTGAGAATCGATTCGTCGAGCAGATCTCCGGCGGTTCGGGATTGGGAAACCCTCTGCAAGGCCTGGAGGATTGACGCACTCGAGGAGTCGACCTCCTCCCGCCGGGTTTTCCACACCTCGGCGATCCGGGGGATCAGCTCCAGCATGCCTGTGCGGCCGTAGCGGCTCTCCTTGGGGATATAGGTCGAGGCGAAGAAGGGCTTCTGGTCCGGACTCATGATGATGGTCAACGGCCATCCTCCCCGACCGGTCAGAAGTTGGGCGACGGTCATGTACAGCTCGTCGATGTCGGGACGTTCTTCCCGGTCCACCTTGATGTTGATAAAGTTTTCGTTCATCAGGCGAGCTACTTCCGGGTCTTCGAAGGATTCGTGCTCCATGACGTGGCACCAGTG
>JAGLQP010000039.1 GCA_023136785.1 Spirochaetales bacterium | reverse complement strand
CGCGGAAACAGTGCCCTGCGGCGGGGTCGAGGGCGCTTCGATTCCAGCGGTCTTCAGCAATATCCGTTCAAACGGGGCATCCTGACTGAGCAAAGAGACCCGGGAGCCGATCCGCCAGGAACCGACGGCTGCGGATATCGGCATGGCCACATGAAGGTTATGTTCTTTCGCGCATTGAAGATGACTGAAGGCATAGTAGCTGGGATCTGTCAGAATCGTCATGTCCGGAACCAAACCGTGTTCCAACAGGAAGGAGAGGGAAGAGGGCACGGCCCAGAGCTCGATTCGATCCCGGTGTGAGCGGAGGAAATCGATGCTTTCCTTAAGTGTTGGGCCCGAAGCCGCGATCACCGTAATATTTCGATCAGAGCTCTCAGCCAGCTGGAAAATCTTATCGATACAGATGAAATTGGTCAGGCTGTTCCTCAGCCACCGCCTTCCCAATGCGGAAGTGGTAACCAGGCTTCCCCTGATTTCCCTGAGCAGTTGATGTACCGCCTGGTTTGCCTCCAAGCCCTGAGTCGGAAAGATACGTGCGCTGGGAGGCCATTCCACCAATACCAATCCTTCCGCTTCCAGCTCGTGGATCTGAGTGCGCAGGAAGGTCAGCAAAGATTCGGATCTTCCGGGGTGCCAGAAAGTCCGTTCCGGCAAACCCGTGCAGAAGGCATTGTGAACGGTTTCGTCATAAAACAGCGCTATTACCCTGGCCTTTGGATGTCTGTGCGTGAGTTCTTCGTAGATGTATCCAATTCCTGCACCGAGGAGCAGAATAATCGACGGATGCTGATCTTTAAGTGCTTGACGGACAAAACGGCCCGCTTCTTTTCCGGGATCGTAGGGAGAATGAAGATACGAACCGTTTGCGTAGGCGGTTCTAGTCCCACTCCTTGTGGTTCTGATTTCCAGCATCAGACGATCTCGGCAAGAAATGTGAGCGCCTCTTCAACATTCGCTTCAGGTATGCGTACCTGTTCTTCTAGATCGATCTCCTCTTGATCGGCAAGCTCCGGAAGCAGTCTGGTCAGCGTTGCCTTCAGATGATACAGCAGCAACTCCGGATCCCGTTCGGGAGTGCGGGTCACCAGAATGAGGATCCGTTCCTGATCGATCTGAAAAACAGGACCCAAGGACTGGAATAGGGAAAGGATGACCCGGGCAATGTCCTCACGCAGGCGAAAGGGATCGATATATGGGTTTCGCATTTTCACCTTTTCGATGATGTCAGCGGTGTTGACTCGGATCATTATTGGCGGCGCGCCTGCTGCCAGGCACGACTGTACAGCATCCCGAACGTTTTCTCGAAGAGATTCCGGTTTTTCCGGAATTCCCCGTTTTGCCGCTTCCAGGTGCCTCTCCCGTGCTTGGTAGAACAGCCCGGCGGCGCGAACGGCCAGAGTCTCAAAACCACTCAGGTCGCTTTGATTGAAATCACCTTCCATCTCGGCGATCAAGAGCACTCCCATGAACTTATTCTCATGGATGAAAGGAACGAGTAGTAAATTTTCAAGAGTGGAGAACTCCCGGAAGGAGAAGAACTGCTGGAACCGTTTCAGGGTGTCCGGCTCTGATACCAAGATTACCTTCCCCGCTGCCAGACGGTTCATGGTTTCATTTGCGCCTAGAGGGATCCGGAGATGATGATCTGTTGTCTCATCGAAGCCGTGGGAAGCCCAAGGAGCAAAGGCCATGCGCACAGGATCGTAGAGCAGGAGCGCCGCCCGCTTCAGCTCGAGTTGTTCTTTGACCAGCGAGAAGAATCGTCCGGGAGCTTCGATTCCACCCTCCAATTCGCTCAAACGGGTCAATAACTCTTCCAGCTTATCGGCTGTTGAACCAGCCAGATCACCTTCTGACTCGATTTCTTCGAGCCAGGTCCGAGGAACCGATTCGGGTGTTTGTTTCTGGAGCCCCCTCGGGACTTCCTGGAGCGTTCCGGTGGGCACCGCAAGGGCTCGGTCAAGCTCCGCTTGACCAACACTTTTTATCGGATCGCTTGAGGGGGGAAAGATTTTGTCAAGGAAGTGAAGGCTTCTTTGTAAGAGTCCGCCGCTGAAATTAGCAGCGCGAGACGCCCTGTGAAATGAGCGCGCTCGCTTGAAAAGACCCATTAGGCCCCCAGACCAAGCTCTTCAAACAGCCTTTTGTAGATGCCGAAATATTCGGACTGGGCGAATTCTTTGATCTTTTCTTCAGGGAGTGCTTCGAAGAGTTGATCCAAATAGGAAAGTACCGATTTGATGTCTGACTGCAGATCTTGGGGGAGAACCTGCGAACTCGCCTGGGGTTGGGGTTCTTCACTCTCTTCCTCGAGGCTTCCGAGCTCTTCAACCTCCAGATCCTCCGGTTCTTCCGGAATTGGAAGCTCTTCCGCAGCGAGCTCGAGATCTTCCGTATCTTCGGCTTCCAAACCCGTATCCTCGAGATCGTCGAGAGCCAGGACATCCTCCTGCTGAGTCTCTTCTTCCCCTGGAAGTTCTTCCAAACTTAAGGATTCGACAGCGTCTACTTCCTCCAGGCTAAGCTCTTCGATCTCTTCGACCTCTTCCAAGCTTGAGTCGGCATCAAGCTCCTCAATTTCAGCCAGCTCCGATTCCGCCGCCGGTTCCGCCAGGCTGATCTCCTCGGACTCTGCCACAAGCTCCGATTCGCCTTCGGGTTCCTCCAGGCTAAGCTCTTCGATCTCTTCTATCTCTTCGGTCTCTCCCTCGAGGGTCCCCAGATCCTCGTCGAGGCTGAGTTCTTCGATATCTTCAACTGATTCAGGTTCATCGATTAGAAGTTCTTCTTCCTCGGATTTCTCACCGATATCGATTTCTATGGATTCATCGTCCGCCGCAGACGGTTCAAGTTCCTCCAAGGACAGTTCAGAATCTTCCAGAGTCAGTTCGTCGGACGGTGTCTCCTCCTCAAGATCCAAAGAGCCCAGTTCCATGATTTCCTCATCAGGTTCGCCGAGGGGCTCGGGTTCGATTTCCTCAAGCACCTCAACCTCGGGAACTTCGCCCAGCAGATCCGCCTCCGGAAGTTCCTCTTCTTCCAGGCTTTCCCCACTTTCCTCAAGCCCCTCGACTTCCTCGGTTACATCGGCGGTGTTAAGAATATTGTCAAGCTCGTCTCCAGTCAGGGCGATTGTCTCCTCCTCTGCCTTCTGGGAGAACCCATCAGAGGCAGCACGGGCTGGTGCAACCTCGCCTTTTCCGGAAGGCATGCCCCCCTTGCCCAAACCGACAAGCTCGTTCTTGAGACTTTGAATTTCCGCTTTGATCTGATTCAGATCCTGTTCGATTTTCTCCAGAATGTCTGAGGATGCCTTCGGTGGAGCCTGCCCTGGTATCGAGGGGACCCCCTCTACCGTAGCAAGATCTTCGTAGTGTTCATCTACGATCGCGCTGTCGGAAAGCGATACTTCTATATCCGTATCCGCGTCGATGTCGAGCTCTTCCTCCCCCTCCATCTCCGGAAGTCCTTCCAAGGCCCCGGTGTCCTCCAGTACAGCGAGGTTGTCGTCGCCCAATTCATCCAAATCGACATCCAGATCTTCGACGGTCAGCTCTTCTTCCTCCTCGTCTGCAAATGCAGC
Organism: Spirochaetales bacterium; assembly: GCA_023136785.1. Taxonomy (GTDB): domain Bacteria; phylum Spirochaetota; class Spirochaetia; order SZUA-6; family DRHE01; genus JAFGQJ01. The sequence goes on along the minus strand of JAGLQP010000039.1, from coordinate 6,084 downwards.
GCCCTTTCCCAATTCTTCAAGGTCTTCCTCGAGACCGGAGAGTCCTGCAAGAGCGTCTTCGTCGTTCTCCTCCAATTTGCCCAGGAGTTGCTCTTCTTCCTCCGAGAGAGCGGATTCATCATCGGATTCCAGATCGGATAGTTCAAATGCCATGTTTTCTTCCGCCTCTTCTTCTACGTTTTGCGGTTCAACCTTTACCCACACACCGTACTGCTCCAAATTCTCCTCTGCTCCGCCGGCCGGCTCGCTGGTTACACTTGCGCTTTGCAGCACGTTGTCCAGTTCACTGTCAGACAGGGCAATCTCTTCTTCTTCGGGATTCAGTACGGGTTCTCCCTCGGTATTTGCCATTTGTATCTCCTGGGACAGGATGTTCCATATAATTATCGGAACTTAATCCTCCCTATTAATCTAATATTACCTTTCTAAACGCTTTTTTCAATAGCTAAACTGACCCAGATTTTGACTTCTATTAAGGGAAGAATGTTTTTAGCCGTTGATATAGTAGAATGAGAGTTCCCCGGATCGTGGTCTATGTCGCCCTCAGTTTTGTGGTAACCTCTCTTTTATTCTTTTTTCTCGGGAGTGGGGGGCTCCTTGATTACGACAACCTTCTGGCCTACCGGGCCAGCTTGCAGGAAAACATCGCCGATCTTGAAGGTACGAACGACGATCTACTCAAGGAAGTCCAAGCCCTGGGTTCCGATCCGGAACGCCTTACCCTGCAGGCCAGAGAGCTCGGTTACTTCCGGGAAGGGGAGAAGGTGGTCCGTATCGAAGGGTATCGACCCGGGAAGAGCTACTACACCGTAGGAAAGATACTCTGGAGAAAGCCGAAACAGCCCCGGATGGGTTGGCCTTTCAAAGCCCTCGGTCTGGGACTGCCGATCCTGTTGTCCTTTGTGAGTTTTTCCGTGAGGAGGCGTAAGAACCGTGAAGCTGGAAATAGATGATCCGAAGCTTCTCGAAACTCTGGTCGACGTGCTGAACTCAAATGGAGTGGTGGTTATGCCCTGTGATACCATCTATGGGCTCGTTGGCATCGCTCCGGAAACCGAAGACAAGATACGTAGCTTGAAGGGAAGGCAGGAGAAATCCTTTCTTCGGCTCATTCCCGACCTCCGGTGGCTTCCGCGGTTCACAAACAGCGTACTGCCGGAGGAGTTGAAAGCCTATTGGCCCGGAGCGTTGACCGTTATCTTTCCCGCCGGGGAAGGGCAGACCGGGACGGTCGCCCTCAGGATTCCGGATGATTCTCTGCTGCTGCGTGTGATGGAAAGGCTCGGAAAGCCGCTGTTTTCCACCAGCGTGAACGCGAGCGGTCAACCCGCCCTGTGGCGAATCCAAGAAATCGTATCGGCATTCGAGGCAAGTGTAGATCTGGTTGTGGCGGCGGGAGATCGCCCTGGAGGTGTTCCCTCTACTATCATCGATGTATCCAGCAGGCCGTATCGGCTGCTGCGGCGGGGAGCGGTAAAGCTGCCCGACGGGCTCATAAAGCCTTAGATCTCTGGGTATCTGCGGCTCTTTTTCGTTACCTTGTGCTCTACTATCTAATCGAATATTATCAAATGTACAGCGAACTACAACGCACCTCATCGTGGAGGGTATTCTTTTGAGGATCAAAAATTGCCTAACGGACACAACAAATAACGGGCATTCGCGGACCGGGGCAAGATTACGGATGCGCCGCGTAACAAAACCCTGGACAGCATTAATCATACTCCTACTCCTCTTTACCGGGTTAGTGTCCGGATACAGTATTGAAAAAGCGAAAGTTGCTGTTTTTATCTTCAAACCTTCAACTGAGATCTACGACCGGATCATGGCTGGTGTTAAGGCGACGTTTGTGGAGGTTGGATACAGGGAAAATCGGAGTTTGCTGTTCGATTATTACGAAGCTCGCCGGGATGAATGGCAGGCAATCAAAATGGTTGAGAAGATTAGAAACGGCAACTACAACCTTGTATTGAGCCTGGGCACAAGAAGCACACAGATTTTGCAGGAAAACGCCTTGTCCGAGGTTCCAGTACTGTTTTCAGGGGTTTTCGACCCCGTGAATGCGGGAATTGTGTCCAGCCTTGATGGCTCCCAGTCGAATTATGCGGGATCGAGCCATCGCCAGGAATTCTCAAAACAGTTTGCCTATTTTCTTGAGATTGTTCCCTCGGTAAAACGACTCGGAATTATTTTCCGGGATGGAGAACCCAATTCCCTCGTGCAAGTTGCGGAAGTGGAAAGGGTCAAGAAAAGCCTCGGCCTAGCGGAAGTGATTCTTTCCCCTGCTAAAGATGCTGAGGATCTTGCGCGGGCTACCAGTCAAATTGTGGACAAAGTGGATGCGATTTATCTTCCTGCGGACATTCTTGTATCCAGTTCGGCTGCTCTCCATATCAGGGATGTCGCCATAACAAAGAAGATCCCCGTGTTTGCAGCTCTGGTGGACCCGACCAAGTACGGTGCTCTTATTTCAACCTATACGGATCTGTATATATTGGGGAAGCAGGTTGGCCGCATGGCCGTGCGAATAATCTATGGCGTCGACCCTGGCTCGATGCCTATAGAGTTCCAGAATATTCCCAGCGTAGTAGTAAACAGAGAGGCTGCGGAGTTCCTCGACATACCGATTCCGGAGAGCATGAGCGGGAAAATAACTGGAGTTATTGGCAAATATCTTGTCATCTCCACGGGAGATTAGTGGATATGAGATTGCATTTCAAAATAAGGATTGGAAGACTAAGCCTCGGCCTGTGTGTTTTTGTCTTGGCGACAAGCATTTTATTGAGCTGCAAGACAGGGCCGGAAGATCCAGAGTTGTTAACCGTGTCCGTACCCCTGGGGCAGCCAGTGCGCAAACAACGGATATATCAGTTGAAACTTCGGGGTGATACCTTTGCTGAGGCTCTGAGAGATATTACGTTGACAGCCCAAGTTGTGGGACTGGAGATTGATTATGATATTATAGGCGATGCCGACATACCCCTTAGTGTAAAGATCGAAGAACCTACGCTTGGCCGTCTGATCAACAGGCTGGCTATTTCAGCTGGATACCTGGCCGTCCAGCGAGGTAACCATTTCATCATTTACGCCGACGAGGCAGAAGAAATTCTGGTGGACGAGCCAGTCAGCTATGTCTACAGATTGAAGGCTTTACCCTTGGAGGTCGCGGAGACGCAAATCGAGGACATTGTTGCGCTAGTTCAATTTCAAGGATTGGCAGAGAACAACTCCATTACCCTCACAGGACCTCTGGCGGAAGTCAAAAAACTTGTCCTTTTTCTCGAGACAATCGATCAGGAAGGTGACGTGGTTCTGATCGAGCTTCTTATCGTGCAGTATCGTCACGGTACCAAGTTCAATTGGGGATTTGACGTAACTGCAGGTCAGGTCATTCCTATGTCTGAAATCACCTTTCGTCCCGGCGAAGTATCACCAACAGCAGGATTTACGTATCGCTTTCTCGATACCCTTGATCCTCAATTCTCCCTCAACCTGAGCATGCTGATTCAGGATAATCGGGCCCGGGTAATCACTAATCCTCACATCGCTGTGAAAAACGGTTACGAGGCAGAGATCAGGTTGGAACAGATAAAATGGGTAAATTTACCCAGCGCCTTCGACACGGATACGAATACCACCACTTATGAACTCCGTGAGTTTCTTGCCGGAGTGAATTTAAGGGTTACTCCTAACATTGCCGCCAACGGCTTGATCAACCTGCAGATCGATGGCTCCCTGTCAGTTTTTGTGCCGACAACAGGCTTAGAGTATGCAACTGACACTAACACCATTACTACTCAGGTAAACGTTCAGGACGGACAAACTTTGATTATAGGGGGATTGATTAAAAGGGAAGAGACAGAATCGGAAGGTGGCGTTCCCCTCTTACATCGGATTCCGGTTCTGAAATATCTGTTCAAGCGCATCAGCAATGAGATGGAGTATTTTGAGACGGTGCTGTATATCACGCCCCATATCTATCCTCTTAAAAGTTACGAACAGCTCGGCTCCAGAGATTACATTCATTATCTGCTCAAAGATATGGCTGATCGTGAAAAAATAATCGAAGAGAATTTGAAATAAGCGAAAAGGACAGATTCCCGGATTGCCTGTACCGGCGAAAATTTAGATAAATGGGGAGAGGATATCATGCGTTATTCTATTGCTGACTTACCGACGATCATGGATAAGCTCCATTCCCGGCTTCGCATAGCCGTAACCTACAGCGGAGACAAGAACGATCCCGACACTGTAATCTACAAAACCCACAACCCCCGGTCTTGGAAGAGCTATCAGAAAGTGGCAGAGGATATTCAAGAGACCCTGAAGGAGATTGGCTTCAAGCATGTTTTCGCCCTACCTGAAAACAAGAACCTCTTCGAGAGTCTGAAAAAGCATAATATCCATTTGGTCTGGATTAACTCAGCGGGAGTGCAAGGGTACAGCCCCATGAGCCACACCCCCGCCATGCTGGAAATGGTCGGTATCCCCTATGTCGGGCATCATCCCGTGAACGCGGCCAAGCTCGACAACAAGTACGCCTTCAAGCTTGAATGTCAGGGATGCGGCATCCCCACGGCACCTTTTATAAACTGGAACGGCGCGCGGGGAATGCTCATGCCCAAGGTAAATAGGATATTCAAGTTAAGCTTCGGCTCTTATGAAGGTCCCTTTGTGGTCAAGCCGGTGACCGGCCGGGCTTCACTTTTAGTACATGTAGTAGATACGATTGATGAGCTCCCCGATGTTGTGGATGAAGTGTACCGTAGAACCTTGGATACAGTTCTGATTGAAAAGTACTTGGGGGGAAGGGAGTTCTGTATAGCCGTATGCGGAAATGTCCATTTTGAAAACAGCCGGTTTATCTTTCAACGCAAACCCTTCGCTTTTTCTCCCATTGAGCGGGTCTTGGAAGAGGATGAACGAATCTTTACTTCTATGGACAAGAAGTCCATCACTGGAGAACGGGCTAAGCTGATGAACAAGGCAGAAGATTCCGTGATCATTGAGCGGCTCAAGGAACTCGGGCAGACCGTTTATCTCGATTTGGCTTTAGAGTCCCTCATCCGGCTGGACATCCGGGCTGACGAAAAGGGCGATCTCAAGGTGCTGGAAGCAAATCCAAAGCCAGATCTAAAAAAACCCTCTGAAACTGTGACAAATCTGATTTGCATCGGACTGGCAGAGTATGAAATGAATTATAGCGATCTCCTGCGCCTTGTTTTGGCGAATCGGTTACACCAACTGTTCACGCATAAGATGCATCTGATCGGTCATATCACCGAACTCATGACTTAGCTAAGAAAGGCTGGTACAGAGGACGAAGCAAAAGAGCATCACCCGCACGATCAATGTCATTCTGCCAGTGCTTCTCCTGGGACTGGCTCTTCTTCTTGTCCTGTACATCGGTTACGGGAAGGCTCAACACACCTATCCCGATCTCCGTCTCGAAACTCTTGCGGCGGTAGGCGAAATAGCCCAGAATTCGTTGCAGACCTTCCTCGCAGCGGGACTGCCTCTTGACCAGTTCGTCGGATTTCCGACTTTAACAGAACCTCTGTTGCTTTCGGAGCGATCTATATCCCAGATCAGAGTGATCGACAAGGCGGGTAAGCTCATTTTTAGCAATCCCCCCTCCGACTCCGCAGAGCCATTACAGAAGATGAATTTGTTGGGGGATCGAGGGACCTATATCACATATTCGAACGATAGCGTCTATATTCTTTCCCTCGCTCTGAATAATAAATTTGAGACCGTGGCCAACCTCGAAATCATAACGGAAAAAAACCTCATCGATCAAAGGATTAAAGCGGTTTTCCTACCCGCTGTAATTGTGGGCATATCCCTCCTTGTGGGTTATTTTATCGTGGCTATTCTCACTGAGAAAGGTTTAGCCAAACGGGCAAATTTCTGGATCAGAGGCTTTTATGTCGCCGCCTTTGTCATTATCGCTGTCCTGGTCATGATCACCCTGGTCGGACTACTATCCAGTGGGGTCCAGGATAAGGGAAGGGCCTTGTCTAAGTCCCTCGCTGCCCGCCTCGATGCCGCTTTGGACATGGGGATCGGTCTGTCCAGTTTCAC
>JAGLQP010000389.1 GCA_023136785.1 Spirochaetales bacterium | reverse complement strand
GAAGCTCTTGCAGAGCCTGGAGATCTCGCTACGATTCAAGCCGCGTCGGCCGCCGAGAACGCCGATAAACATCAGGGCTCCCTCCACCAGCCCGCATTGAGCCCGGTAGCCCCCTGCTCCCCACATGCCCAGAGCCGCCTCACCAACCTGGGGCTCGAGCGGGGTTTTGAACAGGCGGGAGGCGATGATAAGAGTCGTAACGGCACAGGTGTCGTCATGGTCCCAGTAGTGCCTGTGGACCTCATCGTCGACGAAGCGTTCCCAGTCCATGGTCCTAAGGTGTATCACGAGCGGCGTCGATCTGTCAAAGAACAGATTTCCTTGCCAGTGCCGCGGCGACCGGTTATACTAGCTCCAATCGATAATCACGTCGAGTAATAAAACAGGACTGATAAACCTATCATAAACTATGGTTATATGGCTATGTCGAAGAGTCAAGATAGGCGAGGCGGCAAATATTGTAGGCGTCACCCCTGAGACCCTCAGAAAATGGGATAGAGATGGCGAATTGCTTCCTGACAGACGAAGCAAGAGCGGGACACGCTTCTGCGGTGCGCCGCCTGCGACGCCCCACTAAAAGGAAGATAGGGATGTACTATTTTTTTTTGAAAATCTTGTTGAACCTGCTGCGAAGTTTAAAGCAAAATAGCAAAATTTTCGGTTATTCTAGTATAACGATGTTTTCGGCGAAACTGTATGGTCGTCGCTGATCAGAAACACAAAGAGGTCGTGGAGGCGATGCGAAATGCTGTTAGCACATAAGATTGAGCTAGACCCAAACAATGAGCAACGCACGTACTTCAAGAAAGCCTCCGGGGTAGCTCGCAAGGCGTACAATTGGGCGCTGGAAGAATGGAAGCGCCGGTATGAGGCGGGGGAGAAACTGAATGAAGCAGCCCTGCGCCGGCAGCTCAATAGGATCAAGGGAGAGCAGTTCCCCTACATGCTGGAAGTGACGAAGGCCGCCCCGCAGGAATCCATAAAGCAGCTTGGAGTGGCCTTCAAGCATTTCTTTCGCCGAGTCAAGAATGGAGAGAAGCCCGGATATCCGAGGTGGAAGAAATTCGGTATTCACGATTCTTTTGTAGCGACCAACGGTCCGTCGGAGAAAGGGGCCGACGCTGCAGAAGTCGATGGAAAGAAGATCAAGCTTCCAAGGGTTGGTTGGGTACGCATGCGGGAACTGGTTCGTTTCAAAGGGCAAATTAAGCAGGTAACAATCTCCCGTACAGCTGACAGATGGTACGCTGCTATACTAATTGACACCGAGGTTCTTCCTCATGAACGCAATAACCACGGTTCTGTGGGAGTTGATCTCGGGGTCAAGGCGTTGGCGGTGCTCTCAGATGGTAGGCGGATTGCAGGACCAAAGGCCCACGGGAACCTGCTGAAAAAGCTCCGAAAGCTGAACAAAGCCCTCGCTCGATCCAAACGATACAAGGACGTGGAGGACCGGTGGCGTGATTCGCAGAATCGGAAAAAGGTCAAAATAAAGTTGGCTAAGCTGCATGGGCGAATTGCGAACATCCGCAAAGATGCACTACACAAAGCCACCACGCATATCGTGTTGAACTACGACATTATCGGCATAGAGAATCTACATGTCTCAGGCATGGTAAAGAATCGTAGACTCGCACGATCAATCATGGATCAAAGTTTCTGTGAGTTTCGGAGGCAACTGCAATACAAGGCTGACATGTACGGCGCTCAGGTATTCGTTGCTGATCGGTGGTTTCCGTCCTCTAAGATGTGTTCCAGGTGTAGGGAAATCAAAGAAACACTCACCCTGGAGCAGCGAGTGTTTGAATGTGAGTGCGGCAACAAGATGGATCGCGACCTAAACGCGGCCATCAATTTAAGAACCTTCGCGGCGAGTTCCGCTGAGAAGCAAAACGCCTGTGGAGATAATAGCTCTGGCGCTGCTTCGGCAGCGTGAAACTATGTCTGCGAAGCAGGAAGAAATCAGATACTATCACATAGTATCAAGCGTTTCAGAACGGAGTCTGATTATCCCGTCATTACAATGTTCACGAATCCAAGCCGAGCTTCTGCAGCTTCGGCCTGATTACGAATGTACAGTATCCGGCATAGGGATTATTCTCGTAGTAGTCCTGATGATACTTCTCCGCCTCGTAGAAGGCGCTCAGGGGCACGATTTCAGTCACGATTGGATCATCGAAGTACGCAGCTGCTTTGGCCTTTGACCGCTCTGCAGCCTGAGCTTGCGCTTCGCCGTTGTAGAGAATGATCGAACGGTACTGGGTTCCAACATCCGCGCCTTGGCGGTTAAGAGTGGTCGGATCGTGAACCTTCCAAAATAGATCGAGAATATCCTCGTAGCTGATTACTTCAGGATCAAAATGGATCTGCACAACCTCGGCATGGCCCGTGGTCCCGGCACAGACCTCCTCGTAGGTCGGATTGGCCTTTTGTCCTCCGGCGTACCCGGATACCACAGACTGTACTCCATCGATACGTTCATACACCGCCTCGACACACCAGAAACAACCGCCGCCCAGAATGGCCACCTCTGTGCTGTTGGTACTCCCTGCACTCATAGAATTCCCCCCACCCGCAAGGTTCTCAGGAACCGGGCTAAGTCCGCTCAGGGAAATGATCATTCCCGCAAGTAAAAGAACCAAGACTACGGAACGAACAATAAGTCGCTTCATATTCTCACCCTCCGGGTTGATTTGTAGTATCAAGATAAAGATTATTATTGATTTAGTAAACAATA
>JAGLQP010000388.1 GCA_023136785.1 Spirochaetales bacterium | reverse complement strand
GACGGCACGGGATACGGCACCGATGGAACGATCTGGGGGGGTGAGTTCCTTCTTTCCCGGCGGGGAGGCTTCCGCCGGCTCGGATCTTTCAAAAGCTTCGCCCTGCCGGGGGGGGAGGCGGCGGTGCTGCACCCGCTTCGGATCGCCCTGTCTCTACTCATAGAATCCCTCGAGGTGAAGGAGCTCGAAGAGCTGTTCTGCGGATACCACCGGCTGCCGGAGCAGGACTTTCTAACAATGCTTGATATGATAGACAAGAACCTGAACTGTCCGACCACTTCATCCCTGGGGCGCATCTTCGACGCAGCTTCCGCCCTGCTCCGACTGGTAGACACGGTCAGCTACGAGGGGGAAGGACCGATACTACTGGAGGGTCTTGCCCTTCAAGGGTACCGTGGGGAGCCCCTGGATGCTTCCGGGAGCCGGTTCGGCGACGGGATATCTGTGGATCAAGACACCAGCGGGTTCTTCGGGCTCGACTGCAGCCATGCCCTAAGATCCCTGGCTCTGATACGGGCAGGGGATCCGCAAATCGAAGAATCTGCCCTGTCCTTGCTCGCGCTGGACTTCCATAAGGCCATCGCTGCAGCGGCTCTCGAGGGTGCCCGTCGCATGATGGAGCAAACGGGCATTCCCAGGATCGCCCTGTCCGGGGGGGTTTTCCAGAACGTTCTGCTCACCGAGCTACTCGTCCCCGCCTTACAAAAAGAGGGGTTCGACGTATACACTCATCGGGACGTTCCGGCGAGCGACGGGGGCAGTGCGGTGGGACAGGTTTATTTTCTACCCGGGAATGAGTAAACTATAGCACCGGAGGAAACCATGTGTTTGGCCGTGCCAATGAAGATAGTGAAGATCGACAGTGCCGGAAAGGCGCTGGTGAAGCAGGACGACCTTGAAACAGAGGTCGACCTCACCCTGATTGAAGATCCGAAGGTCGGGGACTACGTGATCATACACGCAGGATACGCGATCGATCTGCTCGACCTGGAAGAAGCCCTGGAGCGATTGAAGCTGTTTCGCGCCATGGAGGAGTCCGGTTGAGTGACTTCGGCCACCGCTTGTCGACGTCGATGTCTCTGAAACACATCCTGCAGGACCGTCGGTTGGCGGAACCTTTGCTGCAGGAAATCGAAAAAACAGCGGCGGAGATATCCCGTACGGTGAGGATCATGGAGGTGTGCGGTACCCATACCGTCGCGATCCGCGGTTCCGGAATTCATTCTCTTCTTCCCGAAAATGTGTTGATGATCTCCGGCCCCGGCTGTCCGGTTTGTGTGACTCCGACCAGCTATATCGACAACGCCCTGCAACTGCTGGAGACTTCGGACACAACGGTGGCATCCTTCGGCGACATGCTGAAAGTTCCGGGATCGGACGGCAGAAACCTGGCCGGGTATATGGGCGGCGGCAGAGTACGAATCGTATACTCTCCGGCAGAGCTTCTATCCATCGCAGAAGGCACCTCAGGCTCGGTAGTTTTTTTGGCAATAGGTTTCGAAACTACGATCCCCACTGTTGCCGCCGCATTTCTGCAGGCCCGCCGGGCAGGGCTCTCCAACCTGTACTTGTACACAGCTTTCAAGACCATCCCCCCCGCCCTGCGCGCCCTACTGAGCAGTCCGGATAGACAGCTCGACGGGTTCCTCCTCCCCGGTCATGTTTCGGTGATCATCGGAGTGCAACCTTACCGCTTTCTCGAAGAACCGGGGGGTGTCCCGGGAGTCATCGCCGGATTTGAACCCCTCGATCTGTTGCAGGGGATACTGGCCGTGCTTCGCCAGACCGGGCGGGGGGAACAGAGGGTGGAAAACACCTACACCCGGGCCGTACGTACCCAGGGGAACCCGAAAGCCCGGGAAATCATGAATCAGGTCTTTGAACCGGCAGATGCTCTCTGGCGGGGATTCGGAGAAATCCAGGCCAGCGGCCTGGTATTGAAGGGGGACTATCGAGAGGCGGATGCGGCGCTGCACTTCTCTCTACCGCCGCTCTACAACCTGGAGCCGCCGGGCTGCGCCTGCGCCCAGGTTCTGCAAGGCCGTCTCCCGCCCACAGAATGTCCGCTGTTCGGCAGCAGCTGTACGCCGGAGGCGCCGATCGGGCCCTGCATGGTTTCCTCCGAAGGCACCTGTGCAGCCAGTTTTCGCTACGGCGAGGCTGTGCTGTGAGCACCTCCGATCGCATCACGCTGGAGCACGGCAGCGGCGGCGCCCTGTCCCGACAGCTTACAGAAGAGCTGATCTATCCCATTTTGAAGAATGAAACGTACGGGGAACTGGCCGATGCCACCGCCTTCGAGATCCAAGGCAGGATGTTTATCACCACAGACACCTACGTCGTGGATCCCCCCTTCTTTCCAGGCGGGGACATCGGCACACTGGGCGTTTTCGGCACCTGTAACGATCTGGCCGTATGCGGGGCTCGACCCCGCTACCTCACGATGGGTCTTGTCCTGGAAGAAGGCTTTTCCACCTCCGATCTCAAGCGGGTGCTGGAATCGGTACGACGAGCCGCCGATCAGGCCGGGGTCCGGGTGATCAGCGGCGACACCAAAGTCGTCCCCTCCGGCAAGGGAGGCGGTATTTTCATGAATACCACAGGTGTCGGAGAAGCCCTGGGCAGTCACCTCTTGTCGGTCAAGAACATAAAGAGTGGGGACAAAGTTCTGATCTCCGGTCCGATCGGCAGCCACGGGCTGGCAATCCTGCTGGCTCGGGAAGGATTGAAGATCGCCGC
>JAGLQP010000387.1 GCA_023136785.1 Spirochaetales bacterium | reverse complement strand
ACGTATTCGGCATCTTTGATTCCCAACTCCCGCAGCACCCTGGAAACTGTAATGAAAATATAAGGAGACAAGGGATTGAACATCCCGCTATATGAGCGACCGTACTTCACCTCCCCGGAGTACGGGTCTGTTTCATACCCCGGAAACACAAGAAGGTTGTAGCCTTCCTTGCCAAAGATACGTTCCAGCTGTTTCAGGTACAACCTGCTGTAGGCATCTCGATCGATCACAATCGGTCTTTTCCCAAGGTACTTCGCCGAAAAATTGTACAGCCAGTGGCTGGAGTAAAAAGACCGAGATTCCCGGATACTCATAAACGCGCCGCAGCCGCGCAGTATCGGATCCAGGGGTCCAATAAACAGGTTGTCCCCTGCCTGGATAACGGTCTTGATGTCGGCCAAGAAGAACTTGCTCTGGAGGAGCTGCCAGTCATACTCGCTCTGGTGGTCGGGGATGAATATCAACCGTTTTCCCGAATCGGCTTTCCTCTTTACTTTGTCCAGACCGATCACGCGTACGTCGCTGAAACAGCCCTTGAACAAAAAGTGCTCGCAAATATAGGAAACAGTGGTGAGGGTCTTTCGATTCCAGTTGTGATGGAGGAGACGCAGTAGTGTTCGTTCTGGTGGTGTTTTCATAGACCGCTGTCCGAACACAAAGTATATGTACTCCGCAGCAGTCTGTAAACTATGAGACACTCTCCCAGCGTACTCTTGCATCGCAGCCCAGACGCCGGAGCACTTCGGCGATCCGTTCCAGCGAACCGGGATTGCCAGAGTATTGGACGCGGATTTCCTGCTGCGCAGCATCTACCTGAACATCCGAAACACCCTGAACCTTTCTCCCCAGGTGTTCAGGTAGCATATAGGCAAGAGGCGCAATTGGCCCCGTTGACATCGAGAATTGCTGTTTTTTCGTTCATGATTCCAATGTAAGGACAGAAAACCCCGGCGGCAAGCCCACACGACGCACAATCGGATCAATAATTCAGTACAAGTTCTTCTGAAATCTTGCGGTGCGTCAGTTTAACAAAGAGGGTTTGAGTGCTTTCATCGTAGGCCCAACCATCGGTATAGAGGAAGTACTCCGGATCCGATTTCCAGGGAATTCCATGCATAATCATCGAGGCCATCGGTCGAATCCCCTGTATCAGCAGGTAGTGAGTCTCTCCGGTCGGGAAGGAGAAGAAGAATCGATACTGTTGATCATCAATTTTAACATCCGTGAGCCGGGAAGCGGTCCATATCCAGCTACCCGGATACAAATAGGAATACAGGGGATACTCCGCAGGTGTATAGTGTACACTCGGCACAAGCCTGTAGATAGATTCCGGAGACAGAAGATCCCCTATCGGCTCAGCCTCCCCATCTTGAATACGTACCCGGGTGGGCACAAACCCTTCAGCATCAGCAAGATCTAACACTGAATAGATGAGAGTTCGGCCCAGGGAAATATATGAATCTTTGGTCAAGGCTTCTCCGGCTCGCATAAACGCATTGCCGATCAGGATTGACTCGTACAGGTTGTACAGGTTGGCTTCCGAGGCCTGGGTTGACGATGATCCTCTAAAGAAAAGTCTCTTGCGGGTCTTTGTAATCTCCGGCAGAAGGAAACGATCGATGATATCTGAAACCCGTGTAAATGTCGCCTCGCCGATATCGAGATACTCGACAGCTTCCAAATACACATTGACGAGATAGATCAGTGTATCGACTTCTGTTGTTTCCAGCTGAACACTATCGGCCAGACGGAGAACCTCCTCCGCCAGAGAAAAGGGAGCATGATTGAGGATAAAGCGGAGCAGGTTTGGTGTCCTGAATACCGAAAATTCCGCTCGTTTTATCAAATCCGTGATCCGATCGATTTCATCCGTCGCGCTTTGCTGTCGGGCGGATAGGAACGACGGGAGGTTCCCCAGATAGGCTGCACTATTGTACAGGGATGGATTGTCTGCGTTGTCTCTGAGCAGTTGACGCAGATTTCTCGATATGACAGCCAGGGTCCGCCGATATTCACCCCTTTTGACTGCTTCTGAGATCAAGGATATTCCAAGATCGCCGATCAATTCCTGACTGCTCGGATTGCTGATGAAAACACCGTTCCAGTACTGATGGGATCGCTTGAGATATGATTCAATCTTCTCAATAAATTCTTCCTGATCGACCAAAGTGAAATTGCGGGAGAACCAATACAGGTAAGGCTCCTGTTCCTCCAATAGCCGTTCAAAGACGATGGAGTTCTTGGGGCCGTCACTCTCCATCTGCAATACGAATTTTCCCTTTTCTGTGTCGATCTGTGATCCGCTGGGAAGGGATACATACACGATTCCCGCCGGCCCCTTGTGCGACAGGAGAGGAATTCCTTTTACTGCCACCCCTGCTCCCTCCACAAACGTGAAGGGCAGGGAAAGCGTCCTCATTCCTTCAAGCTGCTGTGGAATTATCGGATTGATCACCACCCGATCACCCAGAGCGCCTTCTACCACAAACCGCAGAGCAGTATCATCACTGAAAGCAATTTCAAAACCATCGGGGAATTGACTGAAGGATTCCAAGGGAAGCTTCTTGTCCCGCAGCGAACCGAAACCGGCGATCGCGCTCGAGCTTTGAGAAAAATCCATCTGAAGATCATGGAACCGCACTTCGATATGTCTCATGCGCTGCCCGCCCCTCAGGGTTTTGGCGTACACGCCCGAGACGGAAAGACTCCCGACTTTTTCCCCGAACTCTTCTCTGGCCTG
>JAGLQP010000386.1 GCA_023136785.1 Spirochaetales bacterium | reverse complement strand
GCGGTCGGCACGATGATCCGATTGGTTCGAAATTCCGGCATCGCCTGGATCGCCAGGCAGGCGGGATTGGATTTCATCATGTTGGATTTGGAGCACGGCTCGAGCTCGTTGGAAACTCTATCCGGCGTTGTGGCCACCGGGCGCGGGGCGGGGGTGGAGATCTTCGTGCGTGTCCCGGAGTTGGCCAAGGGCTACGTGTCCCGGGCGCTGGACTGCGGCTGCACCGGTGTGATGGTTCCCATGGTGGAATCCGTGGAGCAGGCGGAACTGCTGGCCGGATGGTCCAAGTTCGCTCCGGTAGGCCGAAGAGGACTGAGTAGCATCGGCAATCATACGAATTACGCTGCAGTGGGCGGCGGCGAGGTTTCCGGTTTTATGAAAGCGGCCAACGATCGGGTGCTGGCCATTGCCCAGATCGTCACCGCGGCGGCGATCGAGGCCATCGACAGCATAGCCGCGGTACCGGGAATCGATGCTCTGCTGATCGGGCCGAACGATCTGGCCGTTTCTCTCGGACACTCGGGGGATCACCAGAATCCGAAAGTGCTGGCGGCGATCGACAGGGTGGCCGAGGCGGCCGAGCGGCACGGCAGGATTTTCGGGATGCACGGACCGGACTCCCTGATGGAGCGCTATCTGCCCAAAGGCCTGCGTCTGATCATGAGCAAACTGGACATCCACATGCTGCTGGCCGCCATGAAGGAGATCGCGGCCAGATGGAAGGCTGGATAAGCCATCGAGCCTGAAGACAACGCAAATCCATTTCCTTCCAGCCGAGCATGTACTACAATGCAACTATGAAGACCCATCATTTCCAACCGACCGAATATCACGTCACCATCGGCTCCCACAGGCCTGTTCTGGAGATCGACGGCGGGGAAACTGTCGTTACCACCACGGTTGACAATGCCGGGCGGGATGCGTCGGACACCGACGTCACCCCGCGGGGAAATCCCCAGACCGGACCCTTCTACTTGCGCGGTGCCGCACCGGGGGATATCTTGGCCGTTCGTTTCGACCGCATCGTCCCTAATCGTTCGATCGGCCGTACCCGGACCTATATCGCCCCCCATGTGCTCGAAGCCGGGTATGTTGAGGAAGGCAGGCGGGATGGAGTGCAGCGGCAAGAGACGCTGCTGGAGTGGCGAATCGACAGAGATGCTTGGACCGCCACACTGCTGTCCCCGACCTTTCCGAGGGGCACGTTGACTCTGCCCCTCGACCCGATGGTCGGCTGTTTCGGTACGGCGCCGCCGCGGGAGCAGTATATCGCTTCAAACACGGCCTCCCGCTACGGCGGAAACATGGATTACCGGGGTTTTAAAGCAGGAACAACCGTCTACCTCCCGGTATTTGTCGAAGGCGCCCTGTTTCACCTTGGGGATGTTCATGCCCTCCAGGGAGCCGGGGAGATCGTCGGCACCGGAATCGAAGTTTCCGCCGAGGTGGAGTTCACGGTACGCCTGATCAGGGACAGGAGGATCAACTGGCCCCGCGCCGAAAGCGCAGACAGTATCCTGACCGTCGGGAATGCCCGGCCTCTGGATCAGGCACTCCAGGAGGCGACCACGGAAATGGTGCGCTGGCTGGTCGAGCTCGGTTTGGAAGAAAAGCTATCCCACATACTCCTGGGTCAGTGTGTGGAGTACGAGGTAGGCAACGTCTTCGATCCCGCCTATACGATGGTCTGCAAGGTCAAGAAGGATCTGCTTCAGGGCATCAGTCTCAAGGGATCTTTTATGTGAGGGTGGGTGTGCCGGTCACCCCGTTGAGGTAGCTACCCAGCGCGGCCGCATCCGGAGTAGGTCCTGAGAAAGACAGCTGGGAAATTTCTTCCGCGGAGTAGTGACTTCTCCTTCTGCTCTCATTCAGAAGCGATGCCGAACTGAATCCTGGATCCTTGCTGCAGGCCGCCCAAAACAGATATCCCAGGCTCTGTAACTGCTGGTGACAGTTGATAACGTCGATCCATTCGCGCGCCCTCCAATCGACCGGCCATGACATTGTTGGTAGCAAGGTCGAAGGGGTGAAGGGATAAACCGAATGTTTCGTCAAAGGAAGCAAGGATACGCAGCACTTCCACCGAGTACCCGTTATCGACGAGCATCTCTCTGTCTGATTCCCATGTGTTCAGAACAGCCTCCGCTTTATCGTGGAATATGTCGATATATCTCGAGATCCGTGAAGCTTGGATGAGTTGATTGAGTGCAACTCCCCCGGCTATATAGCTCTCGCCTTGAGCGTGTTGGGAATGAAATCCTCTCGTAAAAACCAGAGGCAGCGATCCCTGTACTTCGTGAGGAGAGGGATCAATCTTTCGGATAACTAACGGTCCAAGATTTCTTCAGGCTACCCAATACGGCAATACCGGGTCGATAAACGAGAGCCAAATGATCTCCCCCACCTTCCAGCTAAAAACCCCGGTCCCCGCCGGTCAGGCCGCTCAAGCCCTGCAGGAAGCCGCCGCGCCGGCCCTCGCCGCGGTTGATCCCGGAAGCGGCGATCACCCGATCGGCCAAACGGGAGAAGGGTAGGGTCTGCAGGTACACCACCCCCGGTCCGGTCAGGGTGGCGTAGAACAGTCCCTCCCCGCCGAACAGGGCGGTCTTGAAGTCCCCCACGTACTTGATGTCGTAGCCCACCTGTTCCTCGAAGGCCACCAGACAGCCCGTGTCCACCCGCAGGCTCTCCCGGTCCTGGATGGTTTTCTTGAGCAGGCTGCCCCCGGCGTGGATGAATGCCAGACCGTCTCCGC
>JAGLQP010000385.1 GCA_023136785.1 Spirochaetales bacterium | reverse complement strand
TAGCCCACCAGGGCGGCGAAGTGATGCACCTCTCGAGCCTCCCCGGTTTCGATCACCAGGCCGCTTAGGTGACGTTTCCCCCGGCGCACCAGGTGATGATGCACCCCGGCGATGGCCAGCAGGGAGGGAATGGCGGCCCGTTCCCGGCTGATGCCGCGGTCGCTCAGGATGACGAGGGAGTACCCCTCGTCGATTCGTTCCTCAACCTGCCTGCAAAGCTCTTCCAAAGCCCGCTCCAGCGTGCCGGTCCCGGCGATGGCATCGAAGAGAATGGGTACCGTGCAGACCCGAAAACCCTTGATCGGGGAGGTCCTCAGCATATCGATGTCGTCGTTGGTCAGGACCGGGTGGGAAAGCTTGAGCTGATGGCAGTGCTCCGGCGTTTCATCGAGGAGGTTTCGTTCCTTACCGACGAAACTCATCAAGGACATCACCAGGTTTTCCCGGTAGGGATCGATGGGAGGATTCGTCACCTGGGCGAACAGCTGTTTGAAGTAGTTGAACAGAAGCTGCGGCTTTTCGGACAACACCGCCGGAGGCGTGTCGTTTCCCATGGAGCCCACCGGTTCCTGGGAGTTGTCCACCATCGGTGCAATGATCCTCTGCATATCCTCCCGGGTGTAGCCGAAGGCTTCCTGCGCCACCGCCACCTGGGCTCTGTCAATGGCCACAGGCCTGGGTGCACCGAGGAGCCCCCGCAGCTGGATGCGGTTTCGCTCCAGCCAGTGTCGATAGGGCTTGCGGCGGGAAATCGCGGATTTGATTTCATTGTCCTTGATCACCCGACCCCGGTCCGTGTCGACCACGATCATCTTGCCCGGAGCCAGGCGTCCCTTTTCCAGTACGTCCTCGGGGGGGATCTCCAGAACACCCACTTCCGAGGAAAGAATAGCCTTTCCTTTTTTGGTAATAACGTAGCGGGCGGGCCGCAGCCCATTGCGGTCGAGGATCGCCCCGACCCGGACCCCGTCGCAGAAAGCGATCGCCGCCGGACCATCCCAGGGCTCCATGATCGCCGCATGGTATTCGTAGAAGGCCCGCTTGTCCTGGGAGATGTGATAGCGGGTGCCGAAGGCTTCGGGAATCATCATGATCATCCCGTGTTCGATCGATCGACCCCCCTGAGTCAGCAGCTCCAGCACATTGTCGAAAATGGCGGAATCACTCAAAGAGGGGTTGGCGATCGGCCCGAGCTTGGCTATCTCTTCTCCGAACGCCTCGGAGGACAGGCTGGACTCCCGGGCGCGCATGTTGTTTACGTTCCGTCTGAGCGTATTGATTTCCCCGTTATGGGCGAGGTAGCGAAACGGCTGGGCGAGGTACCAGGAGGGGAAGGTGTTGGTGCTGTAGCGCTGGTGAAAAACCGCCACCGCGCTGGTCAGGTCCCGATCCTTCAGATCCGGATAAAAGCTCTCGAATTGGGTGGAGACGAACATCCCCTTGTATACGATGGTTCTGCCGGACAGGGAGGGAACGTAGAACCGGTCCACATCCCATCCGGCTTTCACCGCGGCATTTTCCAAGCACCTGCGAAGCACGTACAAACGGCGTTCCAGAGCCTCCCCCTCGGCGGGGTAGGTCAGGAACACCTGCCAGAAGGAGGGCATCTCCCGCCGGGCCTGTTCTCCGAGGCAGTCCGGCTGCACCGGCACCTGTCGCCAGCCCAGTAGGGTCGCCCCTTCGTTGCGAAGGGTCTTCTCTGTCAACTTTCGGGCGTGAGCCGATTCATCCTCCCCCTGGGGCAGAAACAGGAAACCGACCCCGTAGCTTCCCGCCGGGGGCAGATTGAACTCCAACACACGGGTGAAGAAACGGTGGGGTATCTGAAAGAGGATCCCCGCTCCGTCTCCTGTTTTCATGTCACCGCCGATGGCCCCGCGGTGCTCCAGGTTGCAGAGAGCCTGAATTGCCTCTCGGATAATTTTGTGGGATTTTCTGCCGTTGATTTGGGCGATAAATCCTACGCCGCAGGCATCGTGTTCGTTCCGGGGATCGTACAGTGAACCTTGTTCCATCCTCTTCCTACTCTTATGCATAAATTATTAGAGTTGTGTATGTATATGCATCATAGGAAAAAATGTCAAGGCGCAGGTGCGGCAGGTTGGATGCCGAGGCGGATCTCTGTACCATTGAAAAACTAGAAAATTAGAATCCGAACGGCTATTTTTCCACTTTTACAATGGGTGGGCCTAGGCTGCATTCCCGAGTGGGTCAAATTGTCCCTCGGGTCATTCTGGCTCATTGACATTGCCACCCACCTTCTCGGTGAAATCGTATTGGTCAGGGAGCTACCTCGGCCCGGATCTCTGAGACTTCGCCGTTTTGAAAATCAACGGTCTTCGACACGAAGGGCTGCCCGATCGGTTTGATCACCGAGGAGTGCAGAATCCCGGTCTTGGGATCCATCCTTCTCGGAGAGGCGATGCTGTACACTACCAGGTCTACGGGACCGAGGTTGTCCCGGATTCGGGCTATGGTCTGATCCTTGATCTCTTGAGAGAAGGCATCTCCATTGATGCTCCAGGCACCCAGACCGTCACTTTCCGCAGCTTCGCGGAAGGCGATGTCGTTGTACCAGCCTGCACTGCACGGTTTGGATTCCGTCCCGGGTCGCTCGTAGGCAACCCCAACCGTGTCGGCACCGCAGGCGTAGGCGGCGAGGATGCGCGCCGCCAGGCCGTAACCGTTCGAGGATCCGATAATCAGGGCTTTCTCGGTTCCTTCGAGGGGGCCCCGTTTCTTTATATAGTCAATTTGATC
>JAGLQP010000384.1 GCA_023136785.1 Spirochaetales bacterium | reverse complement strand
ACCTGCTTCGCGTACTCCTGACCGAACTCCATCATCTCGTACACCGTGATAGCCAAGGGAACCAGCGTATCGAGATGATGGTTGGACGAGGATCCCGGGAAGGCTCCTTTGTCGATTTTCCGCCACTCGTTCTCCCCGACATTGCTCAGGATGATTCCCCTCTGGGAGCCGAAAAAGGTCTTGTGGACGCTTCCGGTGATCAGCAGGGCTCCTTCCTTCAAAGGGTTCTGAAAGCAGCCTCCGGCGATCAAACCCAATACATGGGCGCCGTCGTAGAGGATCGTGATATCTCGCTCCCGGCAGATTTCCGCCAGCTCGCTCACCGGTTCAGGAAACAGGAACAGGCTCTTACCAAAGATCAGGACTTTGGGCGATATGGCCCGGATCAGCTCGATGGTCCGTTCCACGTCGATGTGATAGCCGTTGGCGCTGAGGGGAAAGTTCACGATATTGGTGGTGTATTTGCCCACCGATCCGGCTCGATGATGACTGATATGCCCGCCCCCCGGTGTGGAGTTGACCATTACCACATCTCCGGGATGAATGAAGCGGCTGAACACCGCGTCGTTGGCCACGGTTCCACTGATCGGACGGACATCGACCTGCCGACAGTGGAAGAGGGTTTTCATATGCTTCTTCAGCCTGCTCTCGATCTCGTCGATCAGCTCTGTGCCCTGGTAGTAGCGTTCGCCGGGATGCCCCTCGGCGTAGCGGTGGGTGAAATCCGAGCCCATAACCTGGCGGGCTCGATCGCTCAGCACGTTCTCGCTGGCGATGAGGTTGAGGGTGCTGATGCGCCATTGGTTCTGCTTTTGAACAATCTCTTCGATTTGGGAAACGTTTCGTTCGTACATGATGGGCTCTAAGATATCCCTTCGATACTGGGGAGGTCAATTAGCTCCCACTACCCTCAAGCCTCTACTCGTCCGAATTGAGATAGCGTTGAAGGATTGCCACCAGCTCCTCGATGGTGTCTCTGGGCATCTGCTGGAGCCGTGACTCCATGATCTCGGCCAGCTGCTGAAGTTCCTCGGTGGCCCTGATGGTCTCCTCGATCGACCGCCCGAGCCGATCGATCTCCGTGGCTCTGGCCTGGTAGGCATCCAGATCGTTCCGTAAGGAGCCGATCTCCGCCTCCAGATCGCTGCTCGCACCCGCCACCTTTTCATCTACCGACTCGCTGCTGGCGATGCCCACCCATCCGGCCATGGTGGCGCAACCGAACAGGATAAACAGCACCAAGAAGGCCAACAGAGGTGCGGCAACTCTGCTTCTCATCTTCCCCTACCTCCTCACATTCAAGCTTGATGTTCCTTGTCAAAGTTCCTGATCTTTTCGAGCACTCCTTCCTGAGCCTCCTCATAGATCTGCCGGATCATGGGATCCCGAAAATTGAAGACCCGTTCTTCGAAGGTAGTGCTCTGCAAACGGTCGAAGAGCCGGGCCTTTGCTTCTTCGATGCTCTTGCCATAGATGTGGTAGGAATCCGCCTGCCAGTTCAATCGGCCCAGTTCAACGGTTTTGCCGGTTCGACGAGCAATTTCATCGGCAATGACCTGACGGTTGAACTGAA
The DNA here is from genome assembly GCA_023136785.1 of Spirochaetales bacterium. Taxonomy (GTDB): domain Bacteria; phylum Spirochaetota; class Spirochaetia; order SZUA-6; family DRHE01; genus JAFGQJ01. The sequence goes on along the minus strand of JAGLQP010000384.1, from coordinate 1,201 downwards.
TGAACCCGAACATGTTCATGAAGTTGGCGCCCCAGGCATCATTGGAGCGAAAGCGCACATTGCAGTTCAGCCAGGCAACCGCCCGCTCGTCGAATACCAGCCGGTACCAGAGGGACTGCAGGCAGGGAGGATCGTAGCACTCGAAATCGATGTTCGGCATCCAGGTGATCATCTGAGCCTGCCGGGAGTGGGGCTGCTCCACCAATTTGGCGATCACCTTCTCGATCTGGTCGATGGCAAAGGTTCCCGCCTGCACGGACTCGCCGTCAACCTTCTCCCGCCAGCTCCCGTAGGACTTCAGGCGCTGGTGATAGGTGTACTCCCAGCGGGTGTCTTCAGGATCGTTCATGTTCTTGACCCAGTGGTCCTTCGCCCCGGCCAGCTCCAGAACGTACTCCTGCAGATCCTCGATGCCCCCGGGGAAAGCCTTGTGGATCATGGGATCCGCCCAAGGGTCGAGCACCGTGATGTTCATCGTGGCATCGATGCTGTGGGGATCTCCCTCCTGGTCGTACTGGGTGGCGAGGCGGATCCCATTGTTGTACAACGAAATCAGAGCCCTCTCGTAGGCCTCGGCCAACGACCGGCCTTCCACAAAGAGAACCGGTATGTTTTTCACATTGACCCCTTAATGGCGAAAGCTGCGCTGGCCGGTAAACACCATGGCCACATCCGCTTCGTTACAGGCCTCGATGACCTCGAAGTCCCGCTCCGAACCGCCCGGTTGAACAACCGCGGTAATTCCCTCCCGGATTCCCACATCCACGCCGTCCCTGAAGGGAAAAAAGGCATCCGAAACCATACAGGCTCCGACCAGTCCGCCCCGCTGTTCCTTCACTTCCCCGTCAATAGACTGTTTTTCCGCTCCTTCTCCGAGCCCTCTGTAGGGCTTGCCGTGACGCTGCCAGCAGATCCGATCGGCCAGCTTGCGGTAGGCCTTGTCCCGGGCGATCTCCGCCACCCCGACCCGGTCCTGCTCGCCGGTACCGATACCCACGGTCACCCCGTCTTTGACGTAGATCACCGAGTTGCTGGTGATCCCCGATTCGACCAGCCAGCCGAACAGCAGATCCTTCGCCTCCCCTTCGCTGGGAGCTCTGGCCACCCGGTACTCCCTGCCCTGATGGCTCACCTCGGCGGGGATGAAATCCTGCAACCTCAACGTCCGGGGCGCGTAGGACCATTGAGCAACGATCCCCCC
>JAGLQP010000383.1 GCA_023136785.1 Spirochaetales bacterium | reverse complement strand
CGCCGGTCCCCCACACGGCCGCCACCGAGAGCCACGCACCCACGGCCGTGGCCGCGCCAGGCTCGATCATGAGAACCGCCAGCAGAGCCACCGCGACAACGGGGGTCGAGGCGATCAGGACCTGGGCGGCAGAACCCAGTCTTGGCCACTCCCTCGTAGTTTCCAGGAGGGCTGCACTGACAATCCAGCTCGATCGTATCAAACTTGCAACAAACATCTAAACCTGTCCCAATAGGTAGGACATCGGAACACGGCCGAAGGTTGCGCCTAGGCCTCGAGATCCTCTATATAGCCGGCTATTTTCTTTTTCCTTCGCTCGAGATCTTCTTGCTTGTCCCTCTCCTTCTGCACAACATCTTCAGGAGCTTTTTTCAAAAAGGATGGATTTGCCAACTTGTCCTTGGTTCGCTTCAACGCATCTTCAAGATTCCGGAGCTCTTTGTTTAGTTTTTCCATCTCTTTGTCCAGATCTATAGCATCTTTGATATAGACAAAGGCCTCAAAACCCGAGCCGACTGCCGGGATGCTTCCCTCCCTCTTGACTGCCCCATCCGTTATTTGCAGATTTTCTGAGCCTGTGAGCAGGGATATCAGATTTTTCTGCCCGTTGAACACCTGCCAGGCAGAATCATCTTCTGCAGTTTTCACCGTGACCGGGATCTTTTTTCCCGTCGGTATGGTGAACTCACTGCGCAGGGTGCGAACGGCCCTTACGAGCTGTTGTACGTGGGTAAATCGGGCGTGAGCTTCATCATCGCTTCGGTTTTCTAAAAATTCCGGATAGGAGGCGGTGACGATGCTCAGACCGTGCGCGGGCAGTTTCTGGTAGATTTCCTCGGTCACGAAGGGGAGAAAGGGGTGCAGCAGGCGCAGCGACTCTTCCAGGATGTTCAGGCAGAGCGTGATTTTTCTGTCCTTCTCCGCCGCATCATCGGAGTCAAAAACTAGTTTCGCGGCTTCGATGTACCAGTCGCAGAAATCGTTCCAGAAATACTCATGTATCGTCTGCCCGGCATCATTGAAGCGGTACTGATCCAGGGCTGTTCGGGAGCTCCGGGCCGCCAGGTTCAGCCTGTGCAGGATCCAGCGGTCCACCTCGTCGAGCTTCGCTTTAGCCTCCTCGAGCAAATTGCGGCCCTCTAGATTCATCAGGATGAAGCGGGATGCGTTCCAGATCTTGTTGGCAAATCTGCTGCCCAGTTTGAAGCTTTCCTTGTCCATCAGGATATCTTGGCCTTGAGCAGCCAGGAAGGTGAGGGTAAAACGAAGGGCGTCGGCGCCGTATTCATCCACGACTTCCAGAGGATCGACTCCGTTCCCCAGAGACTTGGACATTTTTCTCCCCTGTGTGTCCCGCACCAGACCGTGTATGACCACATCAGGGAAGGGAACCTCTTCCATGAACTCGAGTCCCATCATGATCATGCGGGCCACCCAAAAGAAGATGATCTCGTAGGCGGTCACCAGGGTTGAAGTCGGATAGAAGATTTTCAAATCCTCTGTTCGCTCGGGCCACCCGCGGGTAGAGAAGGGCCAGAGAGCGGAGGAGAACCAGGTATCCAGTACATCCGGATCCTGCCGGATATCCGTGCTCGAGCAGTGCCGGCAGGCCGAAGGATCTTCCCGGGAGACGGTCATCTCGCCACAGGCCTCGCAGTACCAGACCGGGATGCGGTGTCCCCACCACAGTTGCCTGGATATGCACCAGTCGCGGATGTTCCGCTGCCAGTGCACGTAGGTGTTCTCCCATTTCCGCGGGTAGAACCGGACTTCCCCCCGTTCCCAGGCGTCGAGGGCTTTGTCGGCCAGGGGACGCATGCGTACGAACCACTGGTCTGAAAGGTAGGGCTCGATCGTACTGTGGCAGCGGTAACAGTGACCCACGGTGTGCATGTGCTTTTCGTCGCGGATAAACAGTCCTGCTTTCTTGATGTCCTGAACCACCTTTTTCCGAGCCTCGGCGACTCTGAGACCTCGATAGCTTTGAGGGACGTTGGTGTTTAGGGTGTTATCAGGGTTGAGAATATTGATTCTCGGTAGATTGTGCCGTTTGCCGATCTCGTAGTCGTTGGGGTCGTGTGCCGGAGTGACCTTCACCACCCCGGAGCCGAGTTCCATGTCCACATAGGTGTCGGCGACGATGGGAAGTTGCCGGTCGGTGAGGGGTAAAAGTGCATGTTTCCCAACCAGGTGCTTGTATCGCTTATCATCGGGATGGACTGCCAGTGCGGTATCTCCTAGCATCGTTTCCGGACGAGTAGTAGCAATTTCTATAGATCCGCTTCCATCGGCCAGAGGATACCGATAGTGGTACATCCGGCCTTCGATCTCGTCGTGCTCTACCTCATCATCCGAGATCGCTGTACCGCAGGACCAGCACCAGTTGACCAGATAATTCCCCTTGTAAACAAGGCCCTTCTCGTAGAGGCTCACGAACACCTCCCGCACTGCCCGGGAAAGACCTTCATCCAGGGTAAAGCGTTCGCGCTGCCAGTCGCAGGATGAACCGATTTTCTGCAGCTGCTGCACGATAATGTCGTGGTGTTTGTTGGTAACCTTCCAGGTTTCCTCCACGAACTTTTCCCGACCGATCTGTTCCCGGGAGGTGCCCTGCTGTCGCAGCTGTTTTTCCACCACGGCCTGGGTGGCGATACCGGCGTGATCGGATCCGGGCAACCAGAGAGTAGGCTCACCCGCCATCCTGTGATAACGAATCAACACATCTTGAAGGCTGTTGTTCAAACCGTGTCCCATGTGTAGGACTCCGGTCACATT
>JAGLQP010000382.1 GCA_023136785.1 Spirochaetales bacterium | reverse complement strand
ATTATTGAAATCGTGGGCAATCCCCCCGGCCAGGCGGCCTACAGCCTCCATTTTCTCTTCCTGCTGCAGATGCTCCTCGAGCATTTTTCGGTCGCGGATATCCCGTGCCACGCCGTAGGTGCCGAGAAAGGTTTTATCCTGGTCCTCCGGTTCCCGGTCATAGATCCCCTGAGACTTTATTTCCACCGGCACCTGAGGCTTCTCCCCCGATCCATTCTTTCTCTTATCTTCTCTGGGCGAACTCAGGCGCAGCTCCACCCCTGAAGATGCCCTCTTTCCCGTCCTCCGTTCATTGAATACGTGCTCGGATTTCTCAAGGTCCTGGGAACAGATGATCTGCGAATAATGCTTGCCGATGATCCGCTCCCGCTTTATTCCAAGCAGCCGCTCGAAGGCGTCGTTGACAAAGGAGAAGCATCCCTTTTCGTCGAGGGTGTAGATTATGTCCGGCGAGTTCTCAACGAGGTATTTATACTTCCTCTGAGATTGCTCCAACTCCCAGTGGATGGCCTGCTTCTCCCGTACCAGCCGTTTCTGCTCCAGAGCGTTCTCCACCCGTTTGATCAGCTCTTCGTACTCCACGGGTTTTCGGATATAGTCGAAGGCTCCGTTTTTCAGGGCGCACACCGCCGACTCGATCGAGGCGAAACCGGAGAACATGATCACCAAGAGCCCGGGGAATTTGCTCTTTATGTACTCGAGGATCTCCAAGCCATTCATATCGGGGAGCATTATATCGAGAAGCAGGAGATCATAAGCTCGCTCCGATAGGCTCCGTATGCCCTCTTTTCCCGTGTTGGCACTGTCCACCTGGAAGCCCCGTTCACCGAGCAGCTTCGTTAGGCTCTCGCACATGCGAGGTTCATCGTCGACAATTAGAATTCTGTAGCTTTCAGACACGACACTTCTCACTTTCTCTATTCCTCTTTATTTTCGGAATCGACCTGCTCAAGAATGAATGCCAACTTGAGAAAAGTGTCGATACATACGATAATGCCGGAAAAAGAATGAGTAAAATTTTTAAGCGGGGAATACAGTCAATCTCACCAGATCTGAAGGAGACCGTAAAGCGTGTGCTTCGCAAAGGGGGCAACGAGGATGTGCAGGGGGTGCGGAAAAAATCCATCGCCGTGACCTCTGGAAAAGGCGGTGTCGGCAAAACCATAACCGCCACGAATCTGTCGATCTGCTACGCCAAAAAGGGCTATCGTACGGCTCTGATCGACCTGGATCCGCTGTCCGACGTAGCCGCGCTTCTCGACCTGGTAGAAGCCGAATCTGCCGTGGAAGATCAGAACCTGGACTTCGGTAAAGCAGATATGGGAAGTTTTGTGACGCCGGTGTTCAAGAACCTCGATCTGATCTTTCCGGCTCCAAAGCTGAAAACCGTGCAGCGGAGCGCTTTGCTCGAGAAGATCTACCAGGAGCTGCCGGGCGAACTGAACAGCAACTATGATCTCCTCATTTTCGACCTGCCTGCGGGAAGCGAGTTCGAGGACAACCTGGTTTTTCTGCCTTTCATGGGGATGATCCTACTGGTTACCAATCCCGAACCCACAGCCCATGCCGCAGCCGGAGCCTATATCAAGCGGGCTTTCGACGTTTACCAGGACTTGACCGTACATATCTGGCATAATCGTTTTTCCCCGAACACCCAGACCGGATTCAACCCCAAGGACGTTGTCGGCAATTACAACAGAAATGTCTCGGAGGAACTACGCATAGACCAGCGGATAACCGCCAGCCTCAGGGATTTCGCGGCGGTACCGGAGGATCCGGCTTTGAACCTGCTGCGGGGCAGCCCCGCCGCCGACGAAAACGTGCTGCGCTTTCTTCTCGACACCCTGATGTTCATCCACGAGGAGCGGATAGCCGGCCTGGCGGCGGCGACCATATCCAACCGTTCCTTCGAGCTGATCAAGCATTTCCTCGGCCACCATAAAACAATAGAAAACATCGACGAGTACCTGGAGGACATCGGCCGTTACCTTCGACTGATAGCAGAGGTAGGAGTTCTCGCCGAAGAGGGTCGGAAGGGAAAATCAGCCCGATCCGCCCAAACCGGCACCTCGGCGCAGGTCTTTACTCCCCAGGAGAAGAGCGGGTTTCGCGGTTTCCTGGAAAAGCTCAATTCGGATCCGCTTCGCCAGCGGGTGATCCGCACCATGGACCTGCTGGAAACAAAGCTGAACCGTCTGGAAGAGAAGAAGAGCCCCTTCGGCGCCGGTACCGCGGTCATTCCGGACAAAGCTCTGGACCGGGAGCTTTCAGCCCTGCTCGTGGTCATCAATAGAATGGGCAGCCGCAATCAGCTCATGCTCAACCAGGGAGGGCTCCTTCTGTTCTACTTCTCCCTCTACAAACTCTTCCAGTCAGAGACCGTGACCGATCTTATCCGTTCCCTCGTGCCGTCGAAAAAAAACAGGAAGGGTGCTACGGTACGGGATCGGCATCGCCAGATTCAGGATCTCGTCGAGGGGAACTCGGAATACAAACAGAGGTATCTGAAGCTCTTGAAGACCCTCCACCCGATCGTGAGCAAACAGATCGCCAACATCGTCAAGGCCTTCAACCTTTCCGGCCTTCTGTTCCGGGACGGAAAGGGAGCTATCATCCGCAGCGCCTACGTAAAACTTCTGACGAACTTCCTTCACGATACTCTGTACAGCGGCCTGAGCGTGGTAATCGGGTTTCCCTTTCGTTCTGCTGCCGGCGCTTTTCAGGAGGGCGCCGAGAAGATACTTCAGGCGCTGAAGCAGGGGTGAGTTCAGCGATGTAGTCCAAAATGGA
>JAGLQP010000381.1 GCA_023136785.1 Spirochaetales bacterium | reverse complement strand
CGGATATCAGCTGCGCGCCGGACTTGGGTTGCAGCTCCCAGTAGCGCCGCTGTGTTGAGGAAGCGATCCGGTATTAAGATCCTCCGATCCGTCGCTCTCCCCGTGCTCGTTTTATGCAGAGCGCCTGTGTTCTGCCAAACCGTTGAAACTCTGGCTGTCGAGTTCACAAGGAAAACAACCACCCGGCAAGGAGAGGAGTTGATTCGCGGCACCCTCTATTCCCAGGCTCCGGAAGAAGTGATCATCAAGGTGGTAGAGCCCACCGAGCAGTGGAATGTTTTTCAAGGTCAGGACTTACTCATTTATTATCCGTCGGAGCGGAAAGCATTCTGCTTCATAAGCCACAACCGGCTGATGGTCCCGTTCGCCCAATCTTTCATCGGTCTCGTGCGCGAGGATTTCGGTTTGTCCGACGCGGGATTTCTCCTGACGGAGAACCGCAAACGGGCGAACGTCCTGATAACTGTCTGGTCTCCGCCCCGGTCTCTCCGATCGTATGTGAGCGAAGCTTGGATAGGGATCCAGGATGTACACCCCTTGTTTCTCGAGTTCTATGACCCACAGGGGAATCTGCTCACACGCCTCGCCTATCTCGAGTACCGCGAGGACCTTGAACTGAGTTTTCCCGGCCGGGCGCTCATCTTCCAGAAGAGTCCGGATATGGAGATCCGGGATGATATTCGGTATATCAATCACCGGATCAATGAGATCTTGCCAACGGAAGTGACTGATTTCACACTGCTCGAGGATGTAGCCGTCGAAGAGTTGAAATGGTGAACTTCAAAAGCCCCCTGATGATAACTATGGTTGTCTCGCTCCTGTTTGTTTCCGTGACCACCACCCGCCCGGATACACTGGATGACCTTGCATTCATCAGAAACAGCCGGGCCAAACAAGAGCTGGAGGAAGATTCTGACAAATCCCGGTTGGATCTGAAAAACAGGACCAACGAATTGGAGATGGCAGGTCTTACGGCGCTTCGCCTCTATCAGGTGGTTCTATCAAGCCAGGACGGACCCCGATGCATGTTTCATCCCTCCTGCTCGGAGTACGCCAAAATCGCCCTGGCAGAACACGGCATGTTCACCGGTTCGCTCATGGCTATCGACCGCTACCTGCGCTGTAACGGCACCAACCGCGAGTTGTACCCATACGACCCGGTCCGAAGGAAACTGCTGGACCCTGTTTCGAACACTACCGCGGAATCCCTCGAATGATGAGACTTCGGGCTTCCCTTGTTTTTTTGCTCCTCTGTGCTGCAACCGCTGCGAGAGCCGCCCCGGACTACTACAGCCCCGCATCAATCCTTCTCTTTGCCGATCACCTCTTCAAAGAGCAGGACTACCTGCGCGCTGCCTACGAGTATGAACGGTACTTGTTTATTCAAGGTGCCGAGGACCCCTTCACCCAGGAGATCCTGTACCGGGCCGGCAAGTCGCTTCAGTGTGCTGGAGAGCACCTTCGTTCCCTCGACCTGTTTGGCGCTCTACTCGAGAGCACACTCTCCATAGCTGAACGGCATAAGGTCAAATACGAGATCGGTCTGACCTATTTTCGTATGGAACAGTACAGCGATTCCCTGAGTTTCTTACAGACCCATCCGGGTGAGAGCGGCGCTCCAGATGCAGCTCTGCTCACCAGTGCGAATTTGATGATGTTGGGGCAGTGGCAGCAGGCCGAGGAGGCGCTCAAAAGTTGCTCCACAAGCCTGGCCGAGCCGCTGCGGGAAATCGCCCGCGAGGGATCGAGCATGCGCCGCAAGAGCCCGTTGATGGCAGGGATTCTATCCTCCTTTGTTCCTGGTTTGGGTAAGATCTACGCAGGTGAATACGGGGACGGAATTCAATCCCTCGCTTTCATCGGTCTTCTCGGCACGCTTTCTGCTTTGAGTTTTCGCTCCGACGGGATCGATTCGATTCGGGGGTGGATCTATGCTTCCGCCGGCGCTGTGCTACACGTCGGCAACATCTACGGATCCGTCGTATCCGCCGGACGTTTCAACGGGCTTCAGGAAGAAACTCTGCTTCAAGACGTGCGAGACACGATTCCTCTTTGCTCGGAGCTCCCCCATGTTCCGTAAACCAATAGTTACGCTGATTTTTTTTATCAGAGCCCTGTCGATCGTCCATGCCTTGCCGGCGGAGTCGCGGCTCGAGGCTGTGGATCAGGCGCTGGCGCTGGGGGACAGGTACGCCCGATCCGGGGCTTTTGATCCTGCCATTACGGAGTATAAACGTGTTCTGTTTTTCGACGAGGACAACCGATTGGCAAGCACAGTGCATTCCAGAATCGCCTCGTGCTACCGATCTCAGCACCGATGGAACCAAGCTTTTTTCCATCTACGGCGATCGATTCAAGTGGCTTCCTCGCTCAAAGAGATAGAAGACCGGGAGTTCGAACTGATCACTGTGCTGTTGGCCAGCGGCAGAGACAGCGAAGCAGAGCTCCGGTTGCTACGTCTACGGGATTTTCCAGAGATCGACAGGAAGAGGGTGTCCTTGCATCTGTGCGTTACCTACGTGTACCGCGGGCGCTGGGAGGACGCCGCTGCGGAACTGGATCAGGCTTTCCCCGACGCGGAGATCGTTGAACCGTGGAGGCGTGCGGAGTTGGAGCGTCTAAAACGCCTTCTTGCAGAAGCCCTGAGCAGTCGGCGAAAATCTTCGAGCACAGCTCTTCTGCTCTCCACGATCGTCCCCGGCACGGGGCAGCTCTATGCCGGGGATCCGTGGGACGCCCTCAACGCCTTTGTTTTGAACACAGGCCTGGCGACACTCATTTTCACCGCGAT
>JAGLQP010000380.1 GCA_023136785.1 Spirochaetales bacterium | reverse complement strand
TAAGGGAGGCGATCGACGCAAGTATCTTGAACCAAATATCCTTTTGGGATTCCCTGGCTGTCGTAGCAGCTGAAAGTGCGAAATGCGAAAGCCTAAACACGGAAGATCTGAATGCCGGACAGATTATCCGTGGAGTCAAGATCGAGAATCCTTTCCACGCTTATCCGGCGTCTTCTTCGTGAAGCAAGGCGGAAGCAAGCCATGTCGTTTCCGGCACTGTGACAGACTCTTACCGCGCCGCCTGAGGGGGAGGTCAGGCAAGGCCCCAGACCTCCAGCTTCGCGGGGTCCGCCAGGATGTCCGGCACCGCACCCTCCGTTACGATCCGTCCCGCCCCCATTACCAGGACCCGGGAACAAACGGCTCGTACCAGTTCGAGGTCGTGGGTCACGATGATCTGCGCGCCCTCCAGGCTGAGGAGCAGGTCGAGGAGTCCCCGCCTGCCCCGGGCGTCGAGGTTGCCGGTGGGTTCATCCAGGACAAACACCAGCGGGCGCATGGCATGCACCGTGGCGATCGCCGCCCTCTTTTTCTCGCCGATGCTCAGGTGGGCGGGGTTGCGCCTTTCGAAACCGTCCAAGCCCACCGCCTGGAGGCTTCCATGCACTCGACGCTCCACCTCGGTATCGGGCAGGCCCATATTGCGAGGTCCGAAGGCCACGTCCTCGAATACCGTCGGACAGAACAGCTGATCATCCGGATTCTGAAACACCAGACCTACCTTCTGCCGAATGGTCCGCACGGTGGCTTTGGACAGGGCCATCCCGTCGACCTCGAGGTTCCCGTCCCCGTCGAGCAGGGCGTTCAGGTGCAGGAGGAGGGTGGACTTGCCCGCGCCGTTGGGTCCCATCAAAGCCAGCCGTTCCCCCTCCCTTAGGTCAAGGGAAACATCCTCCAGGGCTGCGGTGCCGTCCGGGTAGCGGTAGGACAAGCCGCGCAGGGAGAGCACGCTCCGGGAATCCGTGCTCACCGGCAGCCCGCCAGCCAGGGGAGGAGGCGCGAACCGAGCACCCCGACGGGCACAGCGATCAACACAGCCAGATCGCCGGACGACAGCGGCTGGGCTTGCCGCGGCCGTATCCCCGGATCGTATCCTCTTGCGATCATGGCCTGATAGACCCGTTCGGCCCGTTCGTAGCTGTGCAGGAACAGCGTGCCGATCATCCGGCCGATCACCGTGGAGTGCCACAACCAGCGGCCTCCGAACAGGCGGGCGTCCCGGGCCCTTTTCATGCGCAGGGTTTCCTCGACGATGACAAACAGGTACCGATAGGCAAAGCTGACGATCATGACCAGGGTGCGGGGCAGCCGCAGCCGCTCCATCGCCTCGAGAATCGTAGCGAAGGAGGTGGTGGAGGAAAGCAACACCACGGCGGCAACCGACAGAAAGGCTTTGGAGATGACTGCGGCATAGAGCCTGGCACCCTCCTCGCTGACGGCGACAGCGGGTGTGAGCCGAACCAGAACCTCACCGCCCGGCCGGAACGGCGCAAGCACGGCCATGAGCGCTACGAATCCGGCCGCCGGCAGGCTGCGGGCAAGCAGGTAGCGCAGAGGCACCCTCGAAAGCACCGCTGCCCCTACAAGGAGCAGGAGCGCGAACCCAAGGGGAATCCACCGGCCGGGAGGAGTCGTAACCCACAGAGACAGACACATCAGGACGACCAGGACCTTGACCCGGGCGTCCAGACGGTGGACCGGGCTGTCCAGGCCGACATACCGGTCCAGGAAATCCAGGTTCATCAGGAGATCGATCCTCCGGCGTCCTCCGCGGCCTGTCGCCCGGCCTCACGGCGGACGGTGCCACGCCTGCGGACGAGCAGCCTGCCGAGCCCAAGGGCGAGCCCGAAGACGATCAAGGTTCCGGCTACACCCGCCAGAGCGGTGGCTATGCCGCTCCCGCCTACCCCCGGCATCTCGTAGTCGGGGATCGGCGCGGCCTTCCACACCTGGCTCCCGTCGGCCTTGTCCAGGAACCCCTGGTCTTCGGCGACCCGTTCCAGCCCGTCCGGAGAGGAGGAAGCGAAGGGGGCTAAAAACACAGCCAGCAGCAGGCACACACCCAGAGCGGCTGGAAGAAAGGGAAGGACATTCTTCATGCCCTCACCTCCTCCAGGCCAAAACCAGGTCGGGGCGGACTCCGAGCATCAGGGATACGACCACAGCGGAGATGATCCCCTCTCCGACCCCGATCAGCACATGTACGCCGGCCATGGCGGGCAGCGCCAGCGCCAGGGGAGAAGTCCCGGACAGAGCCAGCTCCACGGCGCAGACCGACGCTGCCAGCACGACCGAGAACCAGGCCGACACGGCCGCAGCGGCCACAAAAACACCCCTGCGCCGAGGCAGCACCAGTATCAGCAGGCGGAACAGGCCGTAGCCCCCGAGGCCGCCGACGATCCCCATGTTGAAGATGTTCGTACCCAGCGCGGTGAGCCCGCCGTCGGCGAACAGAAGGCTCTGCATCACCAGGACCACCGCCATCACGAGAAAGCCGTTCAGGGGTCCGAGCAGCAGCGCCACCATCAGCGCACCCAAAAAATGCCCGCTGGTTCCGGCGGCCACGGGAAAGTTGAGCATTTGAGCGGCGAAGACAAAGGCGGCCGAAACGCCTAGGATCGGGACATTTTTTTCACCCAGCGTACGCCGGGCACGAGCCACGGCGGCCGCCCCGACCCCCGTCGAGACCACCGCAGTTGCGATGCTGATCGGCACGCTGACCAGACCGTCAGGGATGTGCACCAGGTTCCTTCTCTTCAAGTTAGAAATAGAAACGTGTTATCTTTTCGGTA
>JAGLQP010000038.1 GCA_023136785.1 Spirochaetales bacterium | reverse complement strand
ACAGGCTAATGTCGCAGTCGAAGAAAAAATTGTTCCCGTGATAGAAGAAATCCTCAAAGACGCTGAAACGATCGATATCCTGGTGAACAATGCCGGTATTACCGACAACAACCTCATATTTCGTATGACCCTCGAAGACTGGAACAGGGTTATGAGCATTAACCTGGCCAGCGCCTTCCTGATCAGCAAGGTTGTGGGCCGACATATGGCCAAGAAGAGGAGCGGTTCGATTGTCAACATGGCCTCTGTGGTGGGTATTGGAGGTAACGCCGGACAGGCCAGTTACGCCGCCTCAAAAGCGGGATTGATCGGTCTGACCCATAGTCTGGCCAAAGAAATTGGCATGCGGGGCGTACGGGTCAACGCCGCAGCCCCCGGGTACATAGATACGGAGATGACCCGGAAGTTGCCGGAGGCCGCTCATGAGGCATTCTTGTCCCAGATCGCCATGAAACGCCCGGGCACCCCCGAGGAAGTTGCCAAGGTAGTTACTTTCCTGGCCTCGGAGCTCTCCTCATACGTATCGGGAGAAGTGCTTCGAGTAGATGGCTGTATGGCCATATAAAATAAACGGTGTAGAGGTCAAGGAGAACATTATTATGGTTAAACGAGTGGTGATAACCGGATTGGGGACGGTGAACCCCCTCGGCAATAATGTCAAAGATACCTGGGACCGGGTAAAAGCCGGTGAGAACGGCATTACCCGAATTACCAGGTTCGATCCATCGGAACATACCAGTCAGGTGGCCGGGGAGGTCAAGGATTTTAATGTTGGCGACTTTTTCGAGGCCAAGGAAGCCCGCCGGATGGACCGTTTCACCGTATACGCGGTAGCCGCGGGTGTGCAGGCCTACGAGGATGCGGGATTAAAGAACGGAGACATCGATCCCGATCGCATTGGAATCGTTTTGGGCAATGGGATCGGCGGAATCGAAGTATTGGGGAACAACTTCCAGAAGTATTTCGAGCGCGGGATAAAAGCAATTCACCCTCTGTTGGCTCCGATGATGATCATCAATATCGCTCCGGGGAATATCGCCATCAAACTCAACCTTCAGGGACCCTGCCACGCCGTGGTGACCGCCTGCGCATCCGGAACCGATGCCATCGGTGAAGCGCTGAGCTGGATACGCAGAGGCAAGGCGGACATGATGTTGGCCGGGGGAACGGAAGCCGCCCTGACTCCGTTGGGATTGGCCAGCTTCACCGTGCTGCAGGCGGTGAGCACAAAGTACAACGACAAGCCCGATCAAGCATCTCGACCCTTCGACGCCGGGCGGGATGGCTTTGTAATGTCCGAAGGATCAGGAATCATCGTTTTGGAGGAGCTGGAACACGCCAAGAAGCGGGGAGCCAAGATTTATGCCGAGATCCTCGGCTACGGAGCTACCTGCGACGCCACCCATTTGACCGCCCCTCATCCGGAGGGAATCGGCGCGGTACGGGCGATGCAGCGGGCCCTCGATGATGCAGGGGTAGAGACCGAGGATATCGACTACATCAACGCTCATGGCACCTCTACACCGGTGAACGACCCGGTAGAGACCAAGGCGATCAAAGATGTATTCGGAGGGCAGGCCCGGAAACTCAAGGTTTCTTCCACAAAATCGATGGTCGGACACCTGCTTGGAGCCGCCGGCGGCATCGAGGCAATCGTTACCCTCCTGGCGTTGAAAGAGCAGTTCTACCCGCCTACCCGCAATCTTGAGAATCCGGATCCGGAGTGTGATTTGGACTACGTTCCCAATAAAGGTGTGGCCGGGCCGATGCGGACAGCCATTTCCAATTCTTTTGGTTTCGGCGGGCACAACGGCGTACTGGTGTTCAGGCGCTACGAAGAGTGAAGTAAGGTTTTCTTAGAACAGGTCGAGCTGCTTTTGTGCTGCAGCGGCAGCGGACCGGTCCGTTTGAAGTCGGGCTCGTTCGAGCTCGAACAACCCTTCCTCGATAGGGGCGAGGAAGGGACTCTTGGCCAGACGGTACTCCCTTCCGAACAGATACCGACTGCCTGCGTAGCTGAGAAAAAGATATCTCTTGGCACGAGTCATGCCTACGTAGAATAGCCTGCGTTCCTCCACAGGGTCTGCTCCACTGTAACCATATAGAGAGTAGGGCAGCAGCCCCTGTTCGCAGCCCACGATAAATACGCAGGGAAACTCCAACCCCTTGGCGGCGTGAAGGGTCATGAGTGCGACCTGCTCACTGGCCGGTTTGTAGCTGTCCGCTGCTGAACCCAGAACCACATACTCGAGGAACTTCCCCAGCTCAGCCCCAAAGGAATCGGCCAGCTCGAGGAGGGACCGGTAGTTCTCCGGCGACGGTTTCAGCTCCGTAGAGGCGAGCAAGGTGAACACCGTAGATATCAGGTCTGCTACCGAGTCCACCCTGCGTGTCAATTCCCGAAGCTCCTTCAGTTTTTCCGTTCCGATCAGATCTTTTTCCAAGACAGAGTTCCGGAGAACAGGATTTTCCTTCGAAGCGAGCCGGAGAACGTCAATCGCCGACTTTACCGGCTCCTGCCTGAAAAAGGGAGTTTCTCCGATCTTTTGATACGGAATGGAATGATTCTGAAAGGCCCGTTCTAGAACGTCCATCTGTCTGCCGATGCGACAGAGTACGGCAAAGTCGGCAAGGCTCTGGATTCCCTCCGTGCTCGATCCTTCACTGATACCGCTGTCCATAGAGAAGAAGCTTAAGCCCCCCATCATGGCTTCGATGGTCCGTGCTACCACCTCGGCTTCGCTCTTGTCGGTGGGGTTCTCCAAGATCCGGAGCCGCACCCCCGGTTCGAGACCGCGAAGAGCAGGGGTGGGGCTGTGGCCGGCCAGTACCTGATGAGAAGCTTGGAGGATCGTGTCGGAACAACGATAGCTGTGGGATAGGTTGAAGAGCTTCGCCGTAGGATAATCGGAGAGAAATTGATTTATGAATCCAACATCGGCGCCGCGAAATCCGTAGATCGCCTGATTGGGATCTCCGATGGCGAACAGGTTGGAGCGCCCAACCGGTGCGAGCAGCCGTATCAGGCGATATTGGGCCAGGTTGATGTCCTGATATTCGTCCACGAGGATCCACTGAAAGAGCCGGCGATACTCGGCCAGCACTTCGGCTTTGGCAAGAAAGATCGAGACGGGCTTTTGAATCAGGTCGTCCAGATCGAAGAGGTTCTGCCGCCGCAGGTACTCCTCGTAGAGCTCAAATATGTTTTGTATTTCCGGATCGGAAATCTCATCCCGGGTTCTTAAGTTTCTCTTCAGGTTGCTGATCTCATCGCAAGCCGGTCGAACACCGTCTTTTGCCACACCCGGCAGGGAGCGAACCACAGCGAGCCGGTCATTCTGATCGATCAGGGAGAATCCGTGGTTTCTGCCGGCGCATAGGGCGTGGGTCTTCAGGATCGACAAACCCAGAGCGTGGAAGGTATGCAGATGGATTTCCTCCAATCCCCTCGGGGCGGACGGTTGACCCTGAAGCCGGTTTTTCATTTCCGCTGCCGCCTTGTTGGTGAAGGTAAGGGCCAGGATGTTGCTGGGTTCGATCCCGCGGCTCTGGATCAGATAGGCGATTCGAGCGGTCAAGGTCCGGGTCTTTCCGGTTCCTGGTCCGGCCAGGATCAGCAGCGGTCCCGCGTCGTAGCTAACCGCCTCCCTCTGCTTCGAATTCAAGGCAGAGGGGATCGCCGGTTCCGAAGGCTCGACATCGGCGGTGTTTGGAGCTGTCGGTGGCACTTCCCGTGATGGCGCGGATTGCCGGGTCTGGCTTTCGAGGCGCCGATAGGCGGCGATGTCGAAGCTGATCAAACCGATTCTGGTCGGGGGCTTGGGCTCCGCCCGGTTCATATCTTGGAACAACAGCTCCTGGGGACTGAAATTGCTTAACTCTGCCTCGCTGAAGAGTTTTACCCGACCGAACTGTCCATCGAAACCAGGTTCGACCAGCACCTGGCCGCGGCGCATGCGGCGGATCGCCTCGGCCAGCAATTCATTCGTTTTGATCTCGATATCCTCTATGGGAGCATCGAGAAGCAGGGCGAACTCCGAACCGACCGCCTGGATTGCGGAGCTGTAGAGGCGGGCGATCTTCTTCGATTGAACTCCGACCCTTGTTATTTCGGAGAAAATTTCCTTGAGGGGTATCAGGGAGCGAAACCGGGGGTGGCTGTTCGCATCAGGAGTCTGCACTCTATCGGCCAGCTGCGCCACCCTGTTCAGTACGCCTACGGTGACCGGCTTGCCGCATACCGGGCAGATACTTCGTTGACGAAGGGTTTCAAGAGGGTCCCAACAAACGCCGCACTTCCGGTGGCCGTCGTAGTGGTACTTCCCCTCCTGAGGAAAGAACTCGATGGTGCCGCGGAAATCCGACCCTTGAATCGGTGAATGGCCGGCGGACAGAGCTGCAATGATTCCTGGATAGGAAAGATCGGTGTCGAGGAGATTCGCCTCCCGCCCGAGTTTCTCGGGAGAGTGAGCATCGGAGTTGGAGATCAGGGTGTAGCCGTCGAGAAAACTGCACAACCAGTTCATCGGCGGATCCGAGGACAGCCCCGTCTCCACGGCCCGGATATGCTCGGTCAGCTCACCGTAGCACTCGGCGATGCTGTCGAAGCCGCTCTTCGCTCCCAGGGCGGAAAACCAGGGCGTCCAGATATGGGCCGGGACGAAGAACATCTGATCCGAGCTTTCCAGAGCGATTTCCAGAAGCTCTCGACTGTCCAGCCCGAGGATCGGTCGGCCGTCGGAGGAGATGTTGGCAAACCGGGATAGCTTCGACTGGATCTTCTCAGCCGCTTCGAAGGTTGGAACCAAGATCAGGTTGTGGACCTTGCGCACTTTCTCCGCTCTTCGGTATATGTTGCTGATCTCCGCGGTAAGAAGAAAACGGACGGGTCCGAGTTCCTCCCCCTGCCGGTTCAAGGCGGGGAGGGACGCCTGAGCCTCTTCCGCGTCCAGGCGGTACTCCCGCTTCAAACGAAACAGGCCCTCTTCGGCCGGCTCGAGCTTGACTTTGAGCTCCTCGAGCCAACCGGGATGAGTGAAGTCTCCGGTCCCGATCACGGTAATGCCTTTGATTCCGGCCCAGGCTTCGAGCTGCTCCGGGGTCAACTGCGGGCTGGTGGAGATCGAGAAGTGAGAATGAATGTGAAGATCAGCGATGAAACGCATGATTCCTATCTTTTCAATCTCCGGATGTACTTGTCAATGCCTTGAGGTATTGCGTACTTTATTACGAAGGGCATCGCATCGCGATATTATGGGTTGAGGTTTAATGATGTCAGAACGGTCCATGGATCCCAGACACGACGACGAGCTGCTCGAAGAGATTGAAAAGGAACTCAAAGAGCCTGACATGTATAAGGTGGTGTTGCACAACGATGATTATACCACCAGGGAGTTTGTCGTGGAGGTGCTTCAGGTCGTGTTTCACAAACCCGCGATCGAAGCTACGAAGATCATGATGGATGTGCACAAG
Source organism: Spirochaetales bacterium (assembly GCA_023136785.1). Taxonomy (GTDB): domain Bacteria; phylum Spirochaetota; class Spirochaetia; order SZUA-6; family DRHE01; genus JAFGQJ01. Next base: position 4,333 of record JAGLQP010000038.1, on the reverse strand, counting down.
CGAGGAAAAGGGGTCGTCGGCGTATACACATGGGATATCGCTCAAACAAAGGTCGCCCAGGTACGTCAGATGGCCAAAGAGAGGGAGTTTCCCTTGAAATGCTCGGTTGAACCGGCATAGATTGATGAGGGGTATACTATATGAGAGTCAGCGACGATGTACAGGGGGTTTTACAGGCTGCCTATCTTCATGCGAAAGAGCGGGAGCACGAATACCTGACCCCCGAGCACATACTTTTTTCGTCTTTATATTTCGATGAGACCCAAGAGATCATCAAGGCCTGCGGCGCGGACCCGGATGAGATCAAGGAAGACCTGGAGAAGCACCTCGGTGATTCTCTTACGGTGGTGAAGGACACCGAGCCTATCCAATCCCTGGGTTTTCAATCAGTAATCGCCCGCGCCCTGTTCCACACCGAAGCTTCCTCCAAGGAGATCGTGGATATTGGGGATATTCTCGTGTCGATCCTCGATGAGACGAAGAGTTTCGGCGCCTTCTATTTGAAGAAGGCCGGAGTCACCCGATACAGCCTGTTGCAGGTTGTATCCCACGGCGGAATACTGTCCTCCGATCCGGATAACCGGCAGCGACAGGAGGAGCCCCCCGAAACGGAAGAGGGAGAAGAGGAGGAGGCTCGAGGAGCCGGCGGCAGGCGACGCCTGCGGCGCAGCGCGCTGGAGATGTTTACCCGAGAGCTTACCAAGGCCTCTCGAGAAGGGGAGCTGGAGCCGCTGATCGGCCGGGAAGATGTCCTGGAGCGAACGGTTCAGGTGCTCTGCCGGCGCTTGAAGAACAATCCGGTCTTGATCGGAGATCCCGGCGTGGGCAAGACGGCGATCGCCGAGGGTTTGGCTCAGCGAATCGCCGAGGACAAGGTGCCGGAGCTGTTGAGGGGCTACGAGGTGTTCGCCCTCGACATGGGAAGTGTAGTCGCCGGTACGCGCTACCGCGGAGATTTTGAGGAACGGCTCAAGCAGGTGATCAAGGAGTTGGAGAAGAAGGAGAGGGTTATCCTGTTCATCGACGAGATTCACACGATCGTCGGCGCCGGGGCCGTCTCCGGCGGATCGCTGGATGCCTCGAATATACTAAAGCCTGCCATCGCTTCCGGCCGAATACGCTGCCTTGGCTCGACTACCTACGACGAGTTCAAGAAGTACTTCGAGCGGGATAGAGCTCTCTCGCGAAGATTTCAGAAGATAGAGGTGACCGAGACCACTCCGGAGGAAACCTTTCAGATCCTCCAGGGACTCCGGGATCGATACGAGGAGTATCACCAGGTCAAGTACACAGACGAGGCTCTCCGGTCTGCCGTGGATCTTTCGGACCAGTATATCAACGACCGCTTTCTTCCCGATAAGGCGATCGACGTCATAGATGAAGCAGGCGCCTATATGCGCATACTGGCTTTTCGGGACGGTCTGACCACGAGCCCGGAGCCCGTGCTCACCCAGACGGATATTGAGAAGGTCGTGTCCAAGATCGCCAAGATTCCTGAAAAGACGGTTTCCGCCTCGGAGGTAGACCGCCTGATGACGCTTAGCGAAGATCTGAAAAACGCAATCTTCGGCCAGGACCAGGCTATCGAAGCGGTTGTCCAGGCCGTTAAGAACTCCCGAGCCGGCTTTCGGGAGCCGAACAAGCCGGTGGCCAACTTTCTATTCGTCGGTCCGACCGGCGTGGGCAAGACGGAACTGGCTCGTCAGCTGGCGGAGAAGCTGGGCATCGCCTCACACCGCTTTGATATGAGTGAGTATCAGGAGCGGCATACGGTGAGTCGCCTGGTCGGTTCTCCTCCCGGATATGTGGGCTACGATGAGGGAGGACTGCTTACCGACGCGATCCGCAAGACCCCCCACGCCGTGCTTCTTCTGGATGAAGTAGAGAAGGCTCATCCGGACATATTCAACGTTCTGCTTCAGATCATGGACTACGCCACCCTCACCGACAACGCCGGGCGCAAGGCGGACTTTCGCAACGTCATTCTGATTATGACCTCCAACGCGGGAGCCCGGGAGCTCGGAAAATCTTCGATCGGTTTCGGCGAACGGGTGATCGGCAAAGATGCCATCGATGCCGCCGTCGACCGGATCTTCAACCCGGAGTTCCGCAACCGTCTGGATCGGGTCGTGAGCTTCAACAGACTCGACGAGAGGGTCATCCTTCAGATCGTCGACAAAGAGATTCGCTTTTTCGAAGCCCAGTTGGTGGAGAAGGGGATCAGCCTCGAGGTCACCGAGGCCTGCCGCCGGCATCTGGCCGAAAAAGGGTACAGCCCGGAGTTCGGGGCTCGGAACATCGCTCGGCTGGTGCAGCAGAAGATCAAAGATTTCTTCGTGGATTCCGTCCTTTTCGGGGAGCTGAAAAAAGGCGGAAAGGCCTACGTTGATCTGGATGCCAAAAGCGGGGAAGTCACGGTAAAGACAAGAAAAGCGAGAAAGCCAAGGGCTGCCAAGGGCGGTAATACCGGGAAAACCGCTGAGAAATCGGACACCCCGAACAAGACCGAGACCGAGGACGAAACCTCCGACAAGGGCAAGACCGGAGCCTGAGGTTTACGCTTCAGAGGGACTTAGGCCTTCTCTCTTTCTTACCCCCCTCCTTTAGAGTTTTGCAGCCCGGGGTCGACCGCTCATGCTGATGATTCTCCGAGTCATCCGGAACGATTTGAGGGGAGGGAGAGGTCGCACAAGCGGGAAAGTTTACACCTGAGGCAAAGAGGAAGATGTTTTTTATGGTACCGGGTCTACTATGAATGGAAGCGGCGGTCTTGGTCAAGAAACCGGTGGTCTGCCTTCGGCAAAGGGAACAGTCTGGTTCAGGGTGTCTATCTGCTCCTGCTCCATGCGGTTGATTTGGCCGATGTGCTGCGCCATGATGCGGGCAAGGTTCTGATCGTAGAAGCGATGAAGGCTCCAGTTGGCTGTGGCTTGGAAGCCGCGTCGTACCTTGTGGGTTGAACCGATTCCGGGATCGAAACGACGCACTCCGTTTTCAATAGCCCACTCGATGGGACTGTAGTAGCAGGCATTGAAATGAAGGCTGTCGTACCTTCCGTTGCTTCCCCAGTAGCGGCCGTACAGCTGCTCTGCCTTTGTGAGCAGAAAAGACATGCCCACGGGGTCTGCATCGTCCTGTTCATCGAAAGCGGCCAGCAACAGGAGGCGATGACGGTAATTCCGGTACAGACCGGTGAAGAATTCCTCGTTCAGATACTTGGCCGCCCATGGCCCGAACTGGGCGTTCGTCTGCTCGTAGAAACGGTACATCTGCTCGAGGTGGGAAGCGGTAATCTGCTCACCGGTGAACGGTCGAATGACCAGATTCTGCTCGGAAAGCTTTTTCCGTTCCCTGCGGATGTTTCGCCGTTGATTCTTGTCGAAGCTCCACAAATAATCCTCGAAGCTGGCAAACCCCGGATTCTCCCAAACGTAGCTCTGATGCTTCCAGGCGACGAATCCGAGGCTCTTCATCGCATCCAGCCATTTCGGGTCCACGTAGTTGAAGCTTAGGACCCGTATGTTGTTCTGGCGGCACAAAGCGTCGATGGCTTCAACCATGAGGGCGGTGAGATGATCTTCATCCTCTCCCGGAGCAACGAGGAATCGGTATCCCGACACAGGGGTGGCCGGGCTCATCCCCACCATCTTCGGATAGTAGGGAATCCCCAGCCTTCCGGCCACATCTGCCCATATGTAGTCCCAAACGAACTCGCCCTCGCTGTGCCCCTTTACATAAAGGGGAGCCGCGGCTACCAGTTGGGGCCCGGTCCAGGCGGTCAGATGAATCGGCAGCCAGCCGGTTTCCGGACGCATGCTCTCAGAGGCCTCCATCTGGTTGAGCCACTCCCATTCGAGGATCGGCGTCTCGAGGGGTAGGGCCAGGGCGTTCCAGGCTTCTCTGGGAATCCTGGATATCTCGCGGATCCACTCCAGACGGTATCGGGTGCTTTTTTCTTCAGCCATCGATTCGCTCTGACCCCCCGTGTGGCCCATCGAGTCGGTTTTGGCCGCTGTCTTCGACTCGGGGGGTTAAGCTAAATATAAGAAAATCCGACCGGGAGGGAAGCTCTGTCTACGGTTTTTATTTGTCAGCAGTTGTAGTAGGATCGCTGCCATGGACTCTTACGTGAGCTCTGTGCTGCCGGATCTGATCGAGTGTGGTTTTGCTGCGGTGCACCCGATACAGCGGGAATGTATGGATATGGCAGCGGTTAAACAGAACTCGGAGACAGATTTACACTGTTTGGAGGGATCAGCGTGCAGAGTGAGCTGCCCGGCAGCAGCCCGGAAACGATAAAGCGGCTGGTGCGGGAGCGTATCGACGGGCTTGG
>JAGLQP010000379.1 GCA_023136785.1 Spirochaetales bacterium | reverse complement strand
TTCTTCCTCGGCGGGGGTTTGAAACACCGCCCCCGCTTCCCTCTGAAAAAAGACTCCGGAGAGCTCCCAGCCGAAGCGCTCGATATCCTCATCGCTTTGAAGAAGCCAGTTTCCCGCCCCGTAGGTGATCTGAAAGTGCATCTCCGAATGCTCCTGCTTCATGGTTCGCAGGAAAGCCATCAGCCAGCTCTTTATGATGTTCAGGTGCATGATCGAATCCAGATTCTCCCGTTCCTTCTCCCGGAAGTTGCGAAAGACAACGGGCAGGATCGTGGTTTTTTCTTGAGTCACCGGGGATATGCGGGTGATTAACTTATCCAAACGGCTGGAGACCTTCCAGTTGATATCCCGGAAGCGATCTCCCGGCATGTACTCCCGCATGTAGTATTTCTCCTCCTCAGAGCTTCGTTTCCGGCTGGTCTCTTCGAGACCGACAGATGGTTCCGGTACCGGGACGTTCTTCTGGGTGAAGGATGCCGGCTGAACCGCCAGCTTCCGCGAAAGTTCCTCCCCGAAACGGGCACGGCTCAAACCGAAGATGTCCCTCACCGCGAAACCTCCGGTGCAGGCGAACGTACCGCACAGGGGAAAGTACACGCCGATGGGGTGGCGTGTGCCCTGGGCAAAGGAGATTTCCCGCTGAATGCGCAGAACCGCCTTTCGGCCCACCTTAAGAGTGCCTCTGACGGCGAAATGAACGCGGAAGAAGGGCAGGGTACGCATCGAATCGGTGATCAGGGCTTGACTTAAGCCCGCCCGACGAGCGTACAGAGCAACGGAGGAATCCCAATGCCAGTGCGCCTGTCTGCGCCGAAAGGTATTGGCCTGAAGCCTGGCTGTAACCGAAAGAGCGGTGAGCACCAGTAGAGCCAGCAGGGCGAGGAGCACTCCATAGGAATTTTCCTGGGCCAGACCCCGTCCCAACAGGTACAGGGCTGCGACGAGCAGCAGAGAACCGGCCAGAGTCAGCGGGTAGTAGAAGAGAAAACTCTCCAGCCAGCGTCGGAAGGTCGACCGAATGGAAGGGTTGCGGGTCCTGACCAGGGGTTCGTTCATACCGTGACGGGAACGGTTTTAAGGATCTCCTCGAGAAGGGGTATGGAGGACTGGGAGGCATCCTGCATCACCAGGCGGTGGGATACCGCGGGCAGGAAGATCTCTTTTACCAGATCGATCGTCACGTAGTCCTGTGCCCGCAGCAGGGCTACGGCGCGGGCCAGTCGGGACACTTTGACCCCGGTGCGGGGACTCGCTCCCATCAGCACATCCGGGTGATGTCGGGTCTGGCGGATGCAGGTAACGATGTAATCGATGATATCCGTATGGATGCTCACGCTGTCCACCATCTTCTGCCACTGCAGCATCTCGGCGGAGGTCACCACCGGGGCGAAACGGCTCCAGCCGTCGTCCCGACCGTGCTGTTTGATGATCGCCGCTTCATCCCGGGAATCGGGATAGCCCATGGACAGCTGCACCATGAAACGATCCAACTGCGGTGCGGGAAGGGGGAACAGATGAACCCCTTTGAGGTTCATCGTGGCAAGGATGAAGAAGGGATCGGCAAGCTCGTAGGTCTTGCCCTCCACGGTGACGGTCTGTTCCTCCATGGCCTGAAAGAAAGACCCTTGAGTCTTTGGTGTCAACAGGTTGATCTCGTCGCAGAGAACATAGTGAGCGAAGATCGGACCGCGAATAAAGGCCAGCCGGTTGGAGGTGCCGAGAAAGCGGCTGAAGCCCAGGATGTCCTGAGGCAGCAGGTCTACGGTGCACTGAATGCGGCTGAAGTGCTTGATCCTGCGACTGTCCTTCGAGGAGTCATCCTGCACCCATTGAATCGATCCGGCCAGAGCTCTGGCCAAGGAAGTCTTTCCGACTCCATGGGCATCGGCCAGCATTACGTGACCGCCGGCGATCTGAGCGGCGATGATATACTCCAGTTTGTGGGTATCGATATAGATAACTGATTTGATGTTTTCGATAAGGCGGGCTACACCCTGGCGTACAGCCTGAGCCGATCCGGCCGCCGCTGTATCAATAACCGATTCTTTGTCGGCAGTATCCTTCATGCAGCATTGAAAATAGGAGAATTGACGATTAAAGTCAACATATGACGAAGGGTATGCGACAGGGAACCTTTGATCTTAACCACCCGTATCTGAAGAAACAGCTCATCGCTTATATCGGGAACAAGCGCAGCCTTCAGCCCCTGCTCTACCAGGTGTTTTCCAAGATCAGTAATTGCGGGCGTGGTGGTGGCCGCTCCGCCAGCCAGCCTGCAGTGTTCCTCGACCCCTTTGCCGGTTCGGGGAGCGTAGCCCGGTTAGCCCGCTACCTGGGCTTTCGGGTGCTGGCCAACGACTGGGAGTACTACGCCTTTGTACTCAACTATGCCCATTTATGCATTGGCAGCCCCGAGGCCCAAGGGCTGTTTCGATCACGGGGCGGACCGCAAGCGTTGCTGGCGGAGCTCAACGCGCTCCCCCCGCCGCCGGAGACCGATCGATACATCTCACGTTACTATGCGCCGGCCAGCACCGAGGGTGCTGACTACCACACGGAGCGTCTGTTCTACACAAGGGAAAACGCCCTGATCATCGACGGGATCCGCAGCCGGATCGAGGAGATGTATCCGGGGACTGAGGTCACGAAGGAGAAGCTTCTCCTCCTGGCCGCCCTGCTGTACCAGTGCGCCACCCACACCAACACCTCTGGGGTGTTCAAGGCCTGCCACAAGGGTTTCGGCGGGCACGGCAGGGATGCCCTGGGACGCATTCTTTCCCCGATCCGTCTCCAGATGCCCATCGTGATCGAT
>JAGLQP010000378.1 GCA_023136785.1 Spirochaetales bacterium | reverse complement strand
GACGATGGGGATGCACTTGAGCATAACCGTGGGGAGGTCTTTGAGAGAAATATCCCTGTGGACGAACACCTCGATGATCAGGGCGTAGATCACGGCCACGGCGCCGGTTTCCACCAGGGTGGTGATCCCGAGAAAATAGCCGAGGAGGATGATCACGGGAAGCAGGATCTCCCAGAATGAATCCTTGACGGCCAATGCCGCTTCTCTGATCTGGAAGGGGATCGGCTTGACCTTGTGGGTCACGGCGGTGATCACGCCGATTCCGCACAGGGCGATGACCATGAGCAGGCCCGGCAGGATGCCGCCGACGAACATGTGCTTGATGTTGATCTGGGCGATCACGCCGTAGAGGATGATCGGCAGGCTGGGTGGGAACAACAGTCCGATACTTCCCGAACCCGTGATCAGTCCGGTGGCAAAGTCCGTTGTATAGCGGCCGCTTTCGACCAGCACGTAGACCAGCAGGGCTCCGAGGGCCAAAATGGTGACTCCGGTTGCGCCGGTGAAGGTGGTAAAAAATGTGCAGACCAAAACGGCCATGATGATCAAGCCGCCGGGAAGCCAGCCCAGCCAGGCCCGAAACAGCCGCACCAGACGCTCTCCCGACTTGCTCTCCGAGAGGATAAACCCGGCGAAGGTGAACAGCGGGATCGCCGGGATGCTGTAGCCGGTGAGCATGGAGTAGGCTTCGCTGGGAATCACTTCCAGCGCTCCGAAGGAACGCACGAACAGCAGATAGGCGACTCCGCCCAGCACGATGAATATGGGAGTACCGAAGAAGATGGAAGCGATCAGGACGCCGACCCCCACAAGGGCGACTCTTTCAGCGATACGGAAAAACACCTCCTCGAGGGTGCTGAATACCACCGGAACCTCGGGCAGAAGGGTATAGAGGATGTTCATCACCGAGCTGAAACTGATGATCGTTCCCAGGATACATCCCAAGGCGGCGATGCCCCGCTTTACTCCTCGAACGGGGGAACGAGTCATAAAGCGTACGGTGATGAGCAGGAACCCCAGAGGGATGACGGCTACGGCGAGCTGAATGGGAATAAAGGCGATTTTTTTGGTTGGATCGAAACCGATCAGCACCAGCGAGAGGGCGCTCCAGGTCATGGCCGAAGAAATCGTGGTGGAGATGAACGTGGTGATAGCGATGATCCAGCTGCGCACCCGTTCACTAATCATCTCCAGACCCGCCGACAGGGTGATATGCTTGCCCTCGCGGGAGGTAATGGCTCCGCCGAGACAGGTCAGCCAGAGTACCAAATGGTGGGTCAGATCCGCGGAGCTGTGGATTCCGGTTTTAAAGAACAGTCTGGCGATGATTTCCATCGTCGGCAGAACTGCGATCAGCAGCAGGATGATCCCTGCGACCCCGTTTTCGATACGGAAGAGCCCGCGCATTGTTCTGTTTTCCCGCAGGTGTTGAGCTTCTTCTGAAGGCATTATCTTTGCCGAAACTCCTCGACGATACGTTTCGCTTCCTCGTAGAGGTCGCGGGAGATGACATCTCCGATGAGAATGCTGAAGCCTGTCTCAACCAGGCTTTCCCATTCTTTAAAAGCTGCGGGGGGCACATCGTGTATGACCAGTCCGTTTTCTTTCATGACTTCAATGGCCTGGTTCTCCACGGCCATGACTTCCGCTTGCAGGTCGTCGAGGGCTTGCTGGGTGGCACTTTTAAGCTTCGGCCGCAGATCCGCGGGAATCCGTCGCCAGGACTGGTTGGAGATGATCAAACCTGCGGTGAGGGGCGCCCAGTAGATATCCGTCATATGAGGCGCCAGGGCGAACCACTGCATCGCCGCCGCGGTCAGCGGGGAACCGGAGAACACCTCCACCATCCCGCTCTGCAGGGCCGCGAAGGCGTCGTTCGGCGGCAGGGGAACGATATGAAATCCCATCGCCTTCCAGGCCTGATCGATCTCCGGGCTGCCCTCCATGACGAAAAACTTAAGCTTTTGGAAATCCGCGGGAGTGATGACCTTCTTCTTGGCGAAGAAGCGCAGCCACCCCGATTTGATAACAGCCAGGAAGGTGAATCCCTTCTGCTCGAGCAGCGCCTCCAGCTTGGGACGGAGCTTCTCGAAGAGATAGTCCAACTCCTCATCATTCTGGGTCATAAAGGGGAGTTGGTAGACCAGGAAATCCGGATTGATCTTTCCCAATCCGGAGCCGGTCATAGCCGCAGCCTGAATCTGATTGATTCTCATCTTGCGGATCATGTCCGGCTCGTCCCCGGCGATGCCTCCGCCGTAGATCTTCATGGTCACCCGGCCGCCGGAGATCTTCTGCCACTCCAGAGCGATGCGCTTCAGAGCCCTGTCCCAGGGCGAGCCTTCCGGGGCCACGCTGCCTACCTTGATCACCAGGGCGGTGGCTTGGGGAGCGCTGAAGAAGATACCAGCCGCCAGGATGAACAGCAGTACGAGAACTTTGTATCTTCGAGAGTTCGATGCTTGCACGTTATGCTCCTTCCTCGATCTCTTCCTCGTAAGGCTCTTCTTCCAGATCTATGAGAAAGAAATCCTCGACGTGGTCGAGGAGCCAGCGAGCCTTTTCCTGACTCAGTAGATTCTGCAGACGATTGTCTGGATTAGCGTCCGGATCGATAGCGATTGCTGCCTTGAGAAGCTGCCGGAACTCCTCAAGGTCCTGATTGGCTACAGACACCGTGCTTGCCAGAGCGACGTAGGGAGAGGCGGAAAGGCCTTCTGAGTATTCGACGGCCTTCTCGAAATGATGGCGCGCTTTGTCCTGACTGCCCCCCATGGCCTCTGGCAGGGCGCCGTAAATCGAAATGAGAGTATCGTGAATCATGCCTCCTGAG
>JAGLQP010000377.1 GCA_023136785.1 Spirochaetales bacterium | reverse complement strand
TTTGGTGTTGGATCGGGGAAGCTCGCACTTTGTCAGTACCGGTCTCAAGGCCAGTTCCGTGCTCAGTCTTCATCGGTTGATAACTGTTTCTGAGAGCCTGATCCGCCGGGAACTGGGTCGCCTGTCCTCTGCATTGCAGCAGGAGGTGGACGATCGATTGCGCCGGCTCTTTGGGCTGTAGTGTATCGGGACCACAGGAAAAACGGTAGGTAGCGGTAGAAGCATGGTCAAACACGCGGTGATTTTGGCAGGAGGAGTCGGTACCCGGCTGTGGCCGGCGTCTGTACAAAAATATCCCAAGCAGTTTCTCCGGCTCGGACAGGGGCAGTCCCTCTTCGCCATGACTCTGCGGCGCGCTATTCGCTTAGGAATCGAGGGGTTTATTTGTGTCGTGACCCACAGGGATCATGCCGAAGGAATCGCCCGGGAGTGCGAAGAGGTTCTGAGAGAGGAGCCCTTTCCTTCATCCCGCGTCATAGTTCTGGCGGAGCCGGCGGGCAAAAATACGGCACCGGCCATTGCCTATGCCTGTACCGTGCTCCAGTATGCCGGGTTACCTTCAGCTACGGTGATCGTTCTGCCCGCCGACCACACCATAGAGCCTCTCTCGGTGTTTGCCGGGGATGTAGACAAGGCTGCCCGCCTGGCTGAACAAGGTTGGCTGGTCACCTTCGGGATTCCGCCGGAACGACCGGAGACCGGTTATGGATACATCGAGGTTGCCGACAAGATCGATCCGGGATTTCGAGTGCGGAAGTTCAAGGAAAAACCGGATGAAGCAACCGCACGATCCTTTCTATCCCAGGGAAACCACTACTGGAACTCCGGGATGTTCGCCTTCCGGGCTGACCGATTCCTCGAAGAGCTGGACAAGCACGCCCCAGAAGTGGCCCGGCCATTTTTCATGGCATCATTCCCTGAGATCCCGCAGCACTCTCCGATTGGGAAAACACCGATCATGCTACCTGTTGGAAAACAGATCGAGGAGATCTACAGGAAGACACCTTCCATCTCGATCGACTACGCGGTTATGGAGCACAGCGATCGCTGTGCCGCGGTGCCGGCTCAATTTTCCTGGAGCGATGTGGGCAGCTGGGACGTGGTGGCCGAGCTGTTCGGATCCGAGCTGGAGAAGCGGCAGGCGGAACACCTGATCACGGTGGAAGCGGAGGGGAATTTTGTCCTGTCCGATCTTCCCGTGGCTTTGGCCGGGGTGAAGGACCTGATCGTGATTGTGAAAAACGGGGCTGTGCTGGTCTGTAAGAGGGGAAAAACGCAACTGGTCAAGGACGTCGTGCAGACCCTGAAAGATACGGAACGTTCAGATCTGCTCTAGGTCGCGATCGCTCCATTGCCCGCGCCGCAACATAAATATTTATATAATAAGCGATTAAGGAGTCTCTTCCACTTTGGAGACCCGTTCCAACACGCGGATCAGTTCGTCCCGCAGTCGATTGTTCAGACGAGGGGGGCAGTCGCTGTTTCCAATCAATCCGATTTCGGCGCAGAGAGTCCGGTACACCCGTTGTTCGTTTTCGACGCGTTTCAAGTAGTCATCCCTCTGCTTGTAGAGGTTGACCAGAACGGCGCGGGTTTTGTACTTGTCCTCTCGTGCAAACGACAGGGTTGAGCATAATCGACAGATTGCCTGAGCCTGGGTCGCCAGAAACGGAGACAGGTCTTTCAGAGGAACTCTATACAGAAGATCCTGCTTGCTTTCTTTCTCCATGCGCCTGGCTTCTTCTTCGTTGAGGATGTCCAGGTAATTCTTCTTGATGCTGTCGAATATGTGTCTGAAGGTGGCTCCGAAGTTGGCCCGAAACACATCTCTTTTGTCTGCTTTTATGGTGGGCAGCAGCTCCCCCATCTTCTTCTTTTCCTTTTGATAGATGGCCAGCTGCACAAAGATATTTTTCACGAAGGGGTGTTTCTGAAAATTCGGATCCCGTTTGATCCGGTTTCGAACATCCGCCAGAACGGCATTGACCTCGATATCCTCGGCGGCTAAGGTCTCCCCGACCTTGCTATTGGGCAGGGGAATGACGCCTGAGCAGAGCAGTCGTTGCAGCAGGATGACAAATACAAGATCCTTCAGCGGCTGCTCCCGGGCCCGCAGCTCCTCGAAGCGAACCGACTGGAACTGCACAGCCTCCAGGGTGATGAAGGTCCTGCGCAGAATCATCCCTTTGTATTCGATCAGTCCTTCTTCCACGGCCCGGCGCAGCTCCTCGGCCAGCGTCTCCAGCGCCTGGGAAGACATGCCGAGGTGCTCGATGAGGGTATATTGATCCTTGCCGGCTTCCCGGAGATCGATCCAGTCCCCGCTGATGCGCCGCTCCAGGTCATACATGTGGGGATATTGTATTTCTCGAGTTCAATATAATCAATCGCGGAAATAGATGTAGGAACCGTGTTTCGCCGTCGACAATAAAACAGAATATTTGGACTTGACTTTCCTGGGAGAGTACTGCTAAAATCATGCATATTATTGGAAATGGATGCATACGGTTGCCTGACAGGAAGCAATTGCTTCACTCAAGGAAGCTTGAACTGGTGACGGTGCGTATGGTATGCTGATATATGGAACAGAGGGGGGGAATTTTTTTTAAATATGATCTTGACCTTTGCTCCATATATGATAGACTAAGATGGATTTAGCAGTATATAGGGTCTATATACTGGTGATAAAATAAAATAGGTTAGGAGGGCGTGCCTGCCAAAGGGTTGAGGCCTGGCAAGCCGGTATCTAACACATTTGGGCACAAACGAGCCGTTGGCTCGAAGTAAAAATTTCAAGGAGGAAGAACAGAAACATGAAAAAGCTACTAGTTCTTTCCGTACTA
>JAGLQP010000376.1 GCA_023136785.1 Spirochaetales bacterium | reverse complement strand
AAGGCGTGGCCATGGTTGCGGTCAGGAAATGCTGCTGGTTGGGTGCATTGGGACCGTATCTTCACTCCCTTACGGAGCAGGGGTACATGGCCCAACTTTGGGCTCAGACCACGACCTGCCGGGATGCAGCACCCTACGGCGGAATTGATGCGAAGTTCTCCACCAACCCCATTGCCCTCGCCTTCCCCACCAAGGGGGACCCGGTCTTGTCCGATTTTTCCACAACGACGATTTCCATGGGCAAGACCAAACGGATGGCCCAGAGTGCTCAGCAGGCGCCCGAGCCGATCTTCCTCGACTCGAAAGGAAATCTTAGTACCGATCCCAATGTTGCTCTGGACGGAGGGTCTGTACTTTTTATCGGCGGTTCCCATTTCGGCTACAAAGGGTATGGGATGTCCCTGTGGTCCGAGGGGATCGCCGCCTTGGCCGGCGGGGAGTGCAACAATCCTGAAACAAAGACAAGCCAGTCGGCGAGTCTGACTGTAATCGATCCCCGGGCGTTCGCCGGACACGACTATTTCTACAGTGAAATCGAGCGTTTTAAAGCACATATGCTGAACAATCGTGTGCGTCCAGGATTCGAGACAATCCGCCTACCCGGCGAACGGGTTATCAATAATCTGCGGGAATCCGACGACAGAGGTATTCCGGTGGAGGAGGGGCTGTTTGAAACCCTAAACGCCCTGGCCGAACAGCACGGCATTCCGTCGATTACTGTGGGGTAGACAAACCGATCACCCGGCGGGCTGTCGAAAGAAAGGAAAGACTATGGAAAACCTTGCTCTTCTGGGAGGTCCTCGAGCAGTTCGGGAAATCTCGGATGAACTTTTCACCTGGCCGATCGTCACTCCGGAAATGGAGGAGGCGGTACTGTCGGTCCTGCGCTCCGGGACGATCTCGGGTCTCCAGATCACCATGGAGTTCGAGCGGGAGTTCGCCGACTGGCTCGGCGTGAAGTACGCCTTGGCCCACAACACCGGAACCGCCGCGATCCACGGCGCCCTGTACGGATTGGGTGTGGGGGCGGGCGATGAGGTCATCTGTCCAAGCATGACCTACTGGGCGTCCTGTGTGCCGGTGTTTTCCCTGGGAGGCACGGTCGTACTGGCGGATATCGACCCGCTGACCCTGTGCATCGATCCTGCGGATCTGGAAAAACGGATAAGCGAACGGACCAAAGCGGTGGTTGTGGTCCACTACGCGGGAATGCCTGCGGACATGGATAGCATTCTCGACATCGCCCGCAGACACGACATTCGAGTGCTGGAGGACGCTTCCCATTCCCACGGCAGTCTCTACAAGGGCAGAGTTACAGGAACCATGGGGGAGGCTGCGGGCTTTTCCCTGATGTCGGCAAAATCCTTTCCAATAGGAGAAGGAGGGATGCTGGTCACAAACGAACGGGAGATCTTTGAACGGGCCGTCGCATTCGGACACTACGCCCGGCACGGTGAATACCTGACCATCCCGGAGATCAGCGCCGGGGCAGGAGTGCCGTGGGGAGGCTACAAATACCGATTGAATCAGCTGTGCTCCGCCATCGGCAAGGTCCAGCTGAAACTCTACCCGGAGCAAATGGCGGAAATCGATCGGGCGATGAATCACTTCTGGGACCTCCTTGAGGACGTACCGAGGATTCGCCCCAGACGGCCCGAACAGGGCTCTGGGACCACGATGGGCGGATGGTACAATCCGCTGGGATACTACGATCCCGAAAAACTCGGAGGGCTCTCGATCACTCGATTCTGTCAGGCCGTCAGGGCTGAAGGGTTTGATGAATGCGCCCCCGGATGTAACCGTGCTCTTCATACCCACCCCATCTTTCAGAGCCTGGACGTTTACGGAAACGGGAAGCCCACAATCGTCGCCAATGCCCGGCCGGGGATCGATGTGCGCCTCAACCCTGAATCTCTTCCCGTGTCGGACACCGTGCAGTCCAGGGTATTCAAAATTCCCTGGCTCAAACGGTACATCCCCGAGGACATTGAACGGTTTGCCTTGGCTTTCAAGAAAGTAGCCGACAACTTCGAGCAGCTGATTCCCGACGATCCAGGTAATCCGGCGAATATGGGGAATTGGGGTACCAGTTCCCTGGTACACCCGTAGCGTCTTTCAACTTGGCACGGGGTAGTTTAACGAATATAATGCATCAGCGATGAGCAGCGAACCGGGAGAACTCCAACAGATGCACCTGGAGTTGGGCGACCAGGATCTGAAGGAAATCATCGAAATCGCCTCGCAGATCACGGCTCAGCTCGATGTGGAAAACATCATAAAAAACGTCGTGCTGAGCTTCGTGGCAAAATTTCAAGCCCCCACGGTTACCTGCATCCTGCCCAACGATCTCGATGAAAACCTGCCCAACCTCTTCCACTTCAAAGGTCTGAAGCAGGAGAAGCTAAGCCTGCAACTCCTTTCTTTGGGATCGGTCATCTCCTTCCTCGAACAGGATGAGTATAACCAGATCTCCTTTACCTACTTCAAAGACAATTACAAGAAACCGGAGGTGAGCAAGCAACTGGAGGTCATTCACCCGGACATCATCGTTCCACTGAGGACGGACAAGGGTGTCGGCGGTCTCATTCTCCTGCCGAAAAAGCCGGAAGGCGGACCGTACTCCCTGCTGGACATCCAGTATATGACTCAAATCGTTCGTTTCGCCTCGATAGCCATTGAAAACGCCAATCTGTATTGGCAGGCCACAACGGATCGAATGACCAAGCTGTTTTCCCACCACTACTTCCAGCAGAATCTGGACGAAGAAATTGCCAGGGCTCACCGGTACGGAATGACCCTGTCCCTGATTATGTTCGACATCGATCACTTCAAGAAATTCAACGATACCT
>JAGLQP010000375.1 GCA_023136785.1 Spirochaetales bacterium | reverse complement strand
TGTATCAATCCCGGCTCAAAAGCCTGGGCGTTGTGGATGAAAGCATCCTTTCCGCGTCGAAAGATTATGGGCGAGCGGATCGGATCAAGATTCTCTGCGCCCGCTGCCGCCGGGAGACCAGCTTGACCACTGCAGCCGCACCTGCGGGAGAGAAGTAACCGCTCTATGACCGGAGAAAATGTATTCGGGAGAATTCTCAAGGGCAAGGTGGTTATCGTCGGCGTTGGAAATGTTCTACGCGGAGATGACGGATTAGGGCCGGTTTTTGTCGAACGGTTGAAGGACAAGGTCGGAGTACCGTGCATAAATGCCGGCAACGCTTTTGAGAATTACTTGGGTGTGATTATTAGAGAACGGCCGGAGACGGTCCTGTTGGTGGATGCGGTGCACCTGGACATGGATCCGGGAGAATTCGCGATCGTGGATCCCAGCAGGATCGAACACGGGGGGCTCTCGACTCATGACATATCGCCGAGCCTCTTCCTCAATTTTCTGGTCGAGGAAACCAAGTGCGATGTTTTCCTGCTAGGTGTACAGCCCGAACGAATTGAGCTGGGAACCGGGATTTCCCAAACGGTCCGGGAAACTCTGACAGTTTTGGAAAACGAAGTCGCAGAAGCTTTGGGCAGCGGAGATTATAACTCTTCTGACCGTGTAACCTCAGAGTCCAGTGCTGCCCAAGGGCGGCAATAGGCTAAAGAAGGATGGAGTAGAGACGTGGGAATAGCATGGTACATTTTCGCCTTTATCGTCTTCCCTGGCTTTGTGTTTACCAGCATCGTCGGTCTGCTGTCGAGCTGGGTGGATCGCAAGGTCACGGCAAGGGTCCAGTGGAGGGTCGGGCCGCCGCTGCTGCAGCCCTTTTATGACTTTGTAAAGCTTTTAGGGAAGGAAACCCTGATCCCATCCAGTGGTGCCCGGGGCCTGTTTCTGGCGGCACCGATTTTCGGACTTGTCGCGGTGACCCTGGTGTCTACGATCCTGTGGCTGGCGAACCTGGCCCAAACATCCTTCGTCGGCGATCTGATCGTTGTGGTCTACTTTCTGGTCGTGCCTTCTCTGGCCATCATGATCGGAGGGATGGCTTCCGGAAATCCGTTAGCCAGTACCGGAGCCAGCCGGGAGATGAAGCTCATTCTGGCCTACGAACTGCCCTTCCTCATCTGTCTGGCAACTGTGATTCTGAA
The DNA here is from genome assembly GCA_023136785.1 of Spirochaetales bacterium. Lineage (GTDB taxonomy): Bacteria > Spirochaetota > Spirochaetia > SZUA-6 > DRHE01 > JAFGQJ01. The sequence continues at coordinate 1,663 of JAGLQP010000375.1, read as the reverse complement.
GAGCAACTCGAGTATCAGCCTGGTCGAGATCGCCGAGAATAATGTGTTCAACAGCGTTTCCGGGGTCGTCGCTGGTGTCGTGGTCCTGTTCTGCGTACAGGCCAAGCTCGGTTTTACCCCTTTTGATGTAGCCGAAGCAGAAACTGAAATCATGAGTGGTCCCTTTATCGAATATTCCGGGGTCTCCCTAGGAGTGTTCAAGCTCACCCAGGCGATGATGCTGTTCACGTTGCCTGTGTTTCTCATAACCGTATTTCTCGGTGGAATTCATCTGGTCGGTTGGGGGATCCTCTGGGCGGTCCTGAAATATGTAGCGATCCTGGTCCTCATTATCGTAATGAAAAACACCAATCCGAGGGTGCGGATCGACCAAGCGGTGAAGTTCTTCTGGTTTTACCTGACACCCATTGCGGTTGCCGCCTTTGTGTTGGCGGCGTTGGGGCGCATCTTTGCGGTCCCCTGGCTCTAAACTCTTCTTGAGGAGATGAACCGATGTTCGTGAACCTGCTTCTTATTCCGGTTTTGCTGCCCTTTGCCGTGGGGCTCTTTACCTTCATTCTTCCCAAGAAGGATCGCTGGTTTCGGGGGATCCTTGCCCTAATCACTTCAATTGTAGCTTTTGCTTCCGCCATCTGGATCTACATCGAGAAAACTCTGGAGCTTCGCTTCTCCCTGCTTGCGATCGGCAACTTCACCTTGAGCTTCGATCTGGCGCCCACGCCCCTATCCTCGTTTATCCTGATCTTCGCCACAGGTTTCGGTCTGCTCATTTCTTTGTACTCGTTGGGCTATGTAACGGGCAGGAGCCGGGTCAGAGAGTACTACGCCTTCTTCCTCTTTGCCTTGGGCGGATCGAGCGGTGTTCTTCTGGCCGATCACTTTCTCCTCTTCCTGATCTTCTGGGAGGTGGTAACCGCGTCTCTGTATTTTCTCGTCACCGTTGGCGGCGCGCAGAGCAAAGCAGGCGCCAGTAAAACCTTCGCCATGCTGGGAGGGGCGGACGGCTGCCTGCTGCTGGGAATCGGTATCGTCTGGTTTCTGAATGGATCGTTCACCATCAGCAGCGTTAATCTCCCGGTCGACGGCTGGTTGTCAGGGGCTGCCTTTGTTCTGATCATGATCGCAGCCATAACAAAGGCGGGAGCAATGCCATTTCATTCGTGGATACCTGCCGCCAGCGAAGCTGCTCCGGCGCCGGTCATGGCCTTGTTGCCCGCCGCCGTGGACAAGCTTTTGGGGATCTACCTTCTGATCATGCTCGCTACCCGGATATTCGTGCTGACCAGCGGTCTGGGGCTGCTGCTGATGATCATCGGCTCGGTTACGATTCTGGCCGCGGTCATGGTAGCCATGGTGCAGCAGGACTTAGGACGCATATTCTCATACCTCACCATATCCCAGGTGGGTTATATGCTGTTAGGTATCGGCACGATGACTTCTACGGGCGTTGCCGGGGGATTGTTTCATATGTTGAACTGTTCCATTTATACCTGCTGTCTTTTTCTGTGTAGTGGAGCTGTTGAGAAAAAGGCGAAAACCACAGAGGTGGGAGAGCTTGGGGGCCTGGTCAAGGCAATGCCCGTCACCTTTGTAGCATGTCTGGTGGCAGCTTTGACCATCTCCGGAGTCCCTCCTTTTAACGGTTTTGTCTCTAAATGGATGG
>JAGLQP010000374.1 GCA_023136785.1 Spirochaetales bacterium | reverse complement strand
CCCAATCTAGTTGACTTAGTCTATGACTTAGTTTAAAATGTCCATACAAAAAGAATGATCACCGTTAATATACATGAAGCAAAAACTCATCTCTCACGGCTACTAAAGCGGGTGGCGTTAGGCGAAGAGGTAATCATAGCCAAGGCCGGAAAACCTCTCGCCCGGATTATTCGCTTCAAGGAGAAGCCGAAAAGCCGCACACCTGGACAAGATAGAGGGATGTTTGAAGTTCCGGAAGATTTCGATGCCCCGTTGCCGGAAGACCTTATCAAGCAATTCGAATCATGACAGTATTGATAGACACCCACTGCTGGCTGTGGTGGATGGTCAGTCCGGAGCGATTATCCAATCAAGCTCTTGATATAATCCAAGACGGCGAGAACACGATTCTATTTTCTGCAGTCAGCTCTTGGGAAATCGCCATCAAGTACGCTATCGGGAAAATCAATCTTCCCGAACCTCCAGATGAATTCGTCCCGAAACGGCTGATACGGGACGGTTTCACTTCAATATCTATAGAACATACCCACGCACTTTTTACCGCTTCCCTCCCTCGGCATCACAACGACCCGTTCGACAGACTCCTCATAGCGCAGGCATTGCTTGAACAAGTGCCCATCATGACAGCCGATGCGGCAATCGAACTCTACGATGTTGACATCATTCGGGCGGACCAATCCTAGATTTTGGCTGAACAAGGGTGTACCGCAGATCAGTACTCTGCTGCACACGCTACGGCAGCAGAGGGCTGGCAATCCCTTAATTCTTGGAAAGATTTTCTCACCGTGCCCTTGCGAAATTGCCGAGAAGCGACAATAGTATCCTCTGGGCATGAACAAAACGATAATCACCAGCAACCGCAAGAAGAACCGCATCATCGACAACATCATCGATGCAGTTGTCACACGGCAGGGATTCCTTCTTCTCGGTCATAAGACCCCTGACGAGGACTGTATCGCCTCGATGGTCGCCTTTGCCCTGCTGGGCGTGAAGTTCTCAAAGCATATCTGCATCTACCTGGGCAAACAGATCCACGAGCATTTTCACTACCTGCTCAATATCTGCACCTACAACTCGATCCCCATTCTTTACCACGGTGATTCGCTTTCAGGTCCGATCGACACCTTGGTTTTGTTCGATACAGCGAAACCATCCATGATAGAGGCCAACAAGACGGTCCGGGAGCTCATGGCCAACGAACAGACACTGAAGGTAGAAATCGACCACCATGTCGGTGCCGACAGCGAATATTTCGGGGACAAGGATTACAGCCTGGTTACCGAAGCCTCCTCATCCGGCGAGCTGGTGGGGCATATCCTTCTTCGGCTCAAAGACAACAAGAAACTGCTGCGGCGCTTTCAGATCAACGATCTGGTTTCCCGCAATATCGTACTCTCAATTCTGACGGGGATCATCGGGGACTCCAAGATGGGCCTGTACCTGAAAACCGAACGGGAGAAACGGTTCTACGAGATATTCAGCACAATGTTCAATGAAATGCTGGCTCAGAAGACGACCCGCCGAACCAATTTCTCCGACATGAAGCAGGTATTTCAGGAGATCCAGGCACTTTCCAAAGACGAAAAAAAATGCTTCACCTACTTCATCGAGCGGAAACGGTTTTCCGACAAGATCGGCTACGTCGTGCTTGAAGAAGAAGACACAGAGGGACTCTTGAAAGTGTTCGACAACCAGACCATCGTCTCCGTAGCACGGGCCGTGGCGGATATCCTGGCCGAAGAGAGCAAATGGCTGGGAATGGTCTGCTATTACGACCCGCCGGAGGAATCCGATCTGATTCAATTCCGGCTGCGCCGAAGCGGCGTGTTCAAAAAGCTCGACCTGCGTACCGTGCTGAAGATGTTCTCGATACACAACGGCGGTGGGCACGAGGGAGCCATCGGCTTCCGTATTCCGAAAACCGAAGTCGAAAACTTAGAGAATTACGTGCATAACCTTATTCAGGGAATTGAGGCTTCGATCGAAACCTGAGTTAGGCTAAGGCCTAGGCGATTCCCGGAAAGGGATCGGCATCCGAATTTTGTCTTTTCTCTGCCAACAGCTGCTCCAATCTGCCACTTTTCAAGAGCTTCCCAAGAGCCTCCACGATGTCAGGGTCGAATTGCTTTCCGGCGTTTTTCTCGATTTCCTGAAAAGCGCTGCGGAAATCCATCTTCTCGCGATAGGGCCGGTTACTGGTCATGGCATCAAAGGCATCGGCTACCGAGATGATCCTGCCCGGAAGAGGTATCTTCTCCCCGGCTATTTTTTCCGGATAGCCCTGACCATCGTAGCGTTCGTGATGGTGCAGAACGCAGGGTAGGGCTTGCTCCAGATAACTTATATTGTCGAGTATATGCTTGCCTTTGGCCGGGTGCTCCTGGATCTGTTTGATCTCACCGACCTCGAGTGGTCCCGGTTTCCGTAAGACCGCATCGGGCACTCCGATCTTTCCCACATCATGGAGAAGAGCTCCGATCTCGATCGTGAACAGCTCCTCCTCATTCAGCCCCTTCTTCGCAGCGATACTCTTGGCGATGCTCGTGGCAATAGCGGTAACCCTCTCGGTGTGCCCATGGGTATAGGGATCCCGAGCCTCCAACGTGTTGACAACGGCATTTACCGTATCACGGTAGGCCTGTTTCAGCTCACGGTTCTTACGCTGTAGCTCGCTGATCAGGAGTGTACCCGTTCCCCGCAGCCGTGTGCTCAGCTCTCGCATCATGGCATACGCTAAGAGGGGTGCTTTCTTCAGCAGAATTGCGAAGTCTACCCTGGAGATTTCCAACAGAATTGTGGGTTCCAACGCAACGGCACTTGCCGACCGAGGTCCTTGGTCAAGGAGGGCCATCTCCCCG
>JAGLQP010000373.1 GCA_023136785.1 Spirochaetales bacterium | reverse complement strand
GCATTATACGCCGGTTGTGCTCCAGGTTTTAGGGAAAGGACCCCCTTCGACGTTCATCTCCAATGGTTCGCGGCCGAGGACGAAGGCCGAACCGAGGAGCCTACCGAGCATAAACTGCGCAAGGCTCGTGAAGAGGGCAAAGTAGCAAAGAGCGGTGAACTGAGCTCCTCCCTTGTTCTATTGTTCGGGATCGCTACCCTGGGTCTGATCTCTTCCTACTTTCTGAAGAACGTTCTTTCCATGCTGCGCTTCTTTCTGCAGCACGCAACGGAGCTGGACATCACCTCGGATGGTGGGCTGGTCCCGGCATTCTTCAACTACTTCTTCAGGCTCACCTTTCCGGTACTGTTGGTGGCTTTCCTGGCGGCATTCCTGGGAAATGTGCTACAGGTGGGATTTCTCTTTTCTTCAAAACCGATCACACCGGATCTGGATAGAATCGTACCGCATTTCGGGCGTTTCTTCAAAAGAGCCCTGTTCTCCAGGGAGGCTGCCTTCAATCTCGGCAAGACCCTGCTGAAAGTGGCGGTGATCGTCACTCTTGCTTTCATCAATATACGAGTCCAGCTGCCCAAGCTCGTCAATCTCGTGGATATGCACCACATGGTGGCTTTTCGACTCGTTGTTTCCATCGCTTTCCGGATCATTGTGGAAGCGGCCCTTGCCATGATGGTGCTCTCGATTCCGGATTATATGTTTCAGCGGCGGCAGCACAGAGAATCTCTGAAAATGTCCCATCAGGAAATCAAAGAAGAGCGGCGAATGTACGAGGGAGACCCTCTGACAAAGAGTCGATTACGGGAGCGAATGCGTGACCTGTTGACCCGGAATATGATGCGAGCCGTGCCCAAGGCGGATGTTGTGATAACCAACCCGACCCACTATTCGGTGGCTGTGGAGTACGACCGGTTGGTTATGGAGGCCCCCACGGTTACGGCCAAGGGGGTGGACGCCATTGCCAAGAAGATCCGGGAAATCGCCAAGGAAAACGATGTTCCGTTGGTCGAGAACAAACCCCTGGCCCGCACGTTGTATCAGGAAGTGGAGATTGGGGATTTAATACCGGAGAAATATTACAAGGTGATGGCGATTATCCTTGCCGAGGTGTACAAGATGTCCGGCCGCGAGGCGAGTGCATGAAAACAGCCAGTTTGCGTGGAGTACAGCGCGGTGGCGGTGTAAGAGGTGAATAAATGGCGGATGTAAGAGGAGTACCAACCACAGCGGGTGCGCGGAGGAGCGACATAATCGTAGCCGTCGGTGTCATTGCCGTCGTCATGATGCTGATCATCCCCCTTCCCGCCTTCATCCTCGATACCCTGATGTCGGTGAACATCGTCTTGAGTCTGCTGATTATTCTGATCGTTCTCTACACGCGGCATGCCCTCGATTTCAGTGTTTTTCCCACATTGCTTCTCATCGCAACGGTTTTCGGGCTGGCTCTCAACGTCTCTTCCACCAGGCTGATCCTCTCTCAGGGCAGTCAGTTCCAAGGCAAGCTGGTACGGGCTTTTGGTACATTTGTCGTGGGTGCTAGGGGGCTTGAAGGCTACGTTATCGGGTTGATCATCTTCGTGATCATCATCGCTGTACAGTTCATCGTCATTACCAAGGGCTCCACCAGGGTGGCTGAAGTGGCGGCTCGTTTTACCCTGGACGCCCTTCCCGGCAAGCAGATGGCCATCGAAGCGGAGTACAACTCGGGATTGATCACCGAAGAGGAAGCCACTCGAAAGAAAAGCGAGCTTCAGCGGGAGGCGGATTTTTACGGAGCCATGGACGGTGCCTCAAAATTCGTGGCTGGAAATGTCAAGGTGGCGATTCTCATCACCCTAACCAATGTCATCGGCGGTATGATCGTGGGTATGACGATCCACGGGGAGTCGTTCACTGTAGCTCTGGATACCTACGTATCCCTTACCATAGGCGACGGCCTGGTAACCCAGCTGCCCGCTCTGCTTATCTCCACATCTACCGGTATTATCGTGACCAGAGCGGTATCCGATGAGTCCTTCGGCTTGGACGTAACCCGTCAGTTCTCCTTTCAATCCCGTCCGTATTTTATCGCGGCCGGTTTTCTAAGCATTCTCGCCGTGCTGCCCGGATTTCCCTGGTACGTCCTGTTTCCACTCGGGGGAATGTTGGCCGGTCTGGGCTTGACCCTTCGGCGGAGGAAGCAGGCGACGGAGGAAAAGGAGCGGGTCAAGGAAGCAGAGACCAGAGCCAAGGTTGCTCCCGTGGAGATATCCCCCGTAGTGCCCCTGGATCCGCTGTCCCTCGAGATCGGCTATGGATTGATTCCTCTTGTAGACAAAGACAAGGGCGCCGAGCTGCTGGACAGAATCACCCGCATCCGCAGAGAGGCAGCCCTGGATTTGGGATTGGTGGTACCGAGGATTCGGATTGTCGACAATATGCGTCTCGAGCCCTCGGAATACTGCTTCAAGATCAAGGGGGTTGAAGTGGGGCGAGGGGCGATTAAGATGGGCAGCTATCTGGCCATCAATCCGGGGGGTATCAAAGAAGAGCTGGAGGGGGAATCCGCGAAGGATCCCGCCTTCGGATTGCCCGCTACCTGGATCGCGGAAACAGAGCGGGAAAAAGCGGAGCGGCTGGACTATACCGTCGTAGATCCACCCTCGATCATCGCCACCCACCTTACCGAGATCATCAAATCCCATGCAGGGGAAATACTCGGTCGTCAAGAGGTCCAGTCGATCCTCGATACTCTGAAAAACGATTATCCCACGGTTGTGGAGGAAGTGGCCAAGGGTTTCTCCGTAGGGGAGATACAGAAAGTGCTGCAGGGGTTGCTGCGGGAGCAGGTATCCATTCGAAATATCGTGGTCGTTCTGGAAACCATGGCCGACT
>JAGLQP010000372.1 GCA_023136785.1 Spirochaetales bacterium | reverse complement strand
CTAATTGAAAGGGTCTCTTTGGTAGTTTAATAACTTTTTATGGTAATTCCATTTCAAAATTACTAATTTTGGTGAGAAAAATTGATATTGTTCGGATGTTGGCGGAACGTCTTTAAATCTTGCCCGCCCTGACCGCAGATATGTAGTTCATTCCGAACTGGTCCTGCCCGGTGAGAAACCTTTCGGTGAGTTGATAAGCTTCCGATTCGAGATCCAATGCTTCCAGGGCCGCCTCGTTTATCTGAATCGGATCGACGATGCCGCCATCCAAACCACGTTGTCTGCAGAGATAGGTGAAGACCTGATTGATCAGCTTTCGGTTCGGCATCCCGTAGCTGATGTTGCTCAATCCCGGGGCGAAGTGAATCTCCCGACCGTGCTGATTCCGCAGCTCTTCAACGGTTTCGAGTATCATCAGGCCGTTTCTGGGATCCACAGATACCGGAAACACGAGGGGGTCCAGATAGATCCGGGCGTGGGAAAAACCTTCTTTTTCCAGTTGGGAAATTAAAGAACGCAGGTTTTCGATACGTTCATCTTTATCGGTGGGCATGCTGGTTTTTCCGGTTGCCGCAGCAATCACAACCGCGCCGGCATCTTTGGCAACCGGGATCGCATCTTTCCGCTCCAGAGATACCGAGTTGACCATGGGACTCCCTTTGGCTGGGTCGCAGGCTTCCAGCCCCGCCTTCAGGATCTCCACATTCGAGGAATCGATGCTTAGAGGCACCTTGGATACCTGCTGGATGATTTCGGATGCCCAGCGAATCAATTCCTCCCGTTCGCCGATGTCGGTGCTGTACTCGTCCACGTTCAGATCGAGGAAGGAGGCGCCGTGGGCTTCCTGATTTCGCACCATGTAATGCAGGTACTCAATTCCCGCCCGGCGTTCGGTTTCGTTCCCGTGCAGCCCCTGCCACATGGCCACAGCGGCGTGCTTGACCTTGCCGTTCTTCCAGTCGCTTGACTCGACGAAGCGTTTGGCAATGGGAAGATGCTTCTCCCGGCCATCCTCCTGGTAGGCGATCACATGGGTGTTCTCATCCGGGCTCTTCACGAAGGCGCCACCAACCTTGTAGATCCGGGTGCAATGAATGTTCTCTCCGACGGAAATGAACTTCGACATATTTAACTCCTTGTCTCTTATCATCAATTCCTTTGAAGTGTAAACCCGGTGGGTTTGCCACCTCCAGGGGCGGATTTCGCCAACCATAGCAGGGATAAAACCTTTTGTTCAAGCTGCCAGGCCCTAAAGAGTCCCAGATTTTTTACGGGAAAGAACCGATTTATCGGATCATTTTTGTGGATGGGCTTGCAAAAACCCGCCGATACGGCGCAATATAGGTCAGCGTGTCATTTTTTAGCCCACGCACAAATCAAACAAACTGCAGAGAAGAGGTATAGCATGGCAGCGAAGATCATCGATGGAAAACAAATAGCCGCCCAGATCCGGGTCGAGCTTCAGAAGGAGATCGACGAACTTAAAAACAAGCACGGAGTGACCCCGGGACTGGCAGTGGTTTTGGTCGGAGAGAATCCCGCCTCCCAGGTGTACGTGCGCAACAAGAACAAGACGGCCCATGAAATCGGCATTTACTCCGAGCAGCACAACCTGGACGCTTCAACAGGGGAAGAAGAACTTCTCACCATGATCGACAAGCTCAACCAGGATCCGAAGATTCACGGAATCCTGGTTCAATTGCCCCTGCCCGAGCAGATCGACGAGAAAAAGGTCCTGAACAGGATCCATCCGGACAAGGACGTCGACGGGTTTCATCCGATGAACCTCGGACGCATGATGGTCGGGGAGCCGCTGTTCTTGCCCTGCACTCCCTACGGCATACAGAAGCTGCTCGTCTACTCGAACGTCGAAACCGAGGGCAAGCACGTCGTGGTTGTTGGCCGCAGTAACATCGTGGGCAAACCCGTGGCCAACATGCTCCTGCAGAAGGCGAAAGAAGCCAATGCCACGGTAACGGTCTGCCATTCCCGTACCAAAGATCTCCCCGCCATTACCCGGCAGGCGGACATCCTGATCGCCGCTATCGGAGTGCCGGAGTTCGTGACCGGGGATATGGTGAAAGAGGGTGTGGTGGTGATCGATGTCGGCGTGAACAGAATCGAGGATGCGAGTGCGCCAAAAGGAACCCGGCTGGTCGGAGATGTCAAGTTCGATGAAGTTTCCAAGAAAGCCGCGGCCATCACCCCCGTACCGGGGGGAGTGGGCCCGATGACCATCACGATGCTTCTCCACAACACCGTACAGTCGGCACAGAACAGTCTCAAGGGCTAGTTCCCGGGTTCCCGCGTCCTCGAGAAGACCCCGAGAGTACATGAAGGCCTTCGGAGGATACGAGGAGGGACTACCGTGCGCCGTATAACCATTGTCATTCCCACCTACTGGTGCCGGGCTCGGGGGCACACCGGTCTACCTGAGGATTCCATCTTCGATCACCCCACAGCGATCGACGGGGTTGGAACTCTCGGCCGCTGTCTGGAGAGCCTGAAGGCTATGCGCACCCACAGCTTCCGGGTGCTGTTGATTACAGCCCCGGCCAACCCCAAACTCGACGGCGAGGTCGAAAAAAGGGTGGAGGAGTTGATAGAACCGTTCAGGAATTCCTTTCCGATCGGGCAGTTCGCACCCTCCGATCTGAACCGCTTACGGAAAACCCTGGAGCGGGAGGGCTTGAATCCGGAGCTTGTCAGCCTGGAAGCCTACGCCCAGATCAGGAACTGCCAGATCCTGGGATCGGTGCTTCTGGACAGCGACCTTATCGTGGCGATCGACGATGATGAGATCCTACCGGCGGACTATCTGGAGAAGGCCGTAGAGTCCATAGACCAACTAGAGGCGGCCGGGCTGGCTGGGATCTACCTCGA
>JAGLQP010000371.1 GCA_023136785.1 Spirochaetales bacterium | reverse complement strand
TCATTACGAGTGAGCTGCTCTACCACTGAGCTATTCTGGCATCTATTTACTTGTAGCACAAACATCTATGCGATTGCTACTTGCATCGCTAATTGAATTTTATAGTACTTTTTCGACGTTTTGTCTACAACGATCTGATTATACTGGATTTCCCAACGTTCTATAGTTATTTTATCATTAAAATGATATATTGATGATAAGGAGGATTCATATGCCCGTTATCAAACCCATCTCAGATTTACGAAATAACTTTGCTGCAATCTCAGCAGAATGTCATGAAAAGGGTGAACCGGTTTTCCTTACGAAAAATGGTCAGGGAGATCTGGTCGTTATGAGTATTGAGGAATATGAAAAAATCCAAGGTAGGCTGGAGTTGTATGCAAAACTTGAAGAAGCTGAGGCAGAGAGTAGAAATGATGCCGATTCATTGAGTCATGCCGAGATGATGGTCAGAATGCGGGAAAGTTTGAATGCCCGATAAGTATGCCATTACGTATCTTTCAACCGCACAGAAAGATCTATTAAGCATACTTGAATATATTCCTTCAGATAACATAAACGCAGCGGCCGATCTGGTTGATGAAATCGACGACAAGATTGGACGGTTGGCTCGCCATCCTCGGATGGGGGTAATTCCTAAGGATACCGTATTGAAATCCAAGGGATATCGAATGCTGATTGTCGGTAATTATCTTGTATTCTATGTGATTCTTAAAAATAAAATAGAAATTAGAAGAGTTCTTCATGCAAAGAGAAATTATAGATTCTTACTCGAATGAATCATCCACTCTACACCTTCCATCAAGGATTCTTTCGCCGCACCGATAATCACATTGATACCCATATGGACACGTGATGTGTCTCGGGTATGGATACCGGCAGCGGAGGAGGTCGTCCTTGATTCGTGGTCTCTACACAGGTGCGAGCGGGATGGTGGCGCAGATGCGCCGCCTGGACACAATTGCCAACAACCTGGCCAATGTCGATCTGAACGGGTACAAACGGGATACGGTCATCAACAAGGCGTTTCCGGAAATGCTAATCCGTCGCATGAATGACGACGGGATGTTCGTGTTCCCTCTCGGATCGATCGATACAACCCCGATCGTGGGCAAGCTGGGCACGGGGGTGGAGCTCAACGAAGTATTTACCGTATTCACCCAAGGATCCTTAAAACAGACGGAAAACCCCTTTGATCTGGCTCTTGAAGGAGAGGGGTTCCTCTCGGTGCTGCTCCCCGATGGGGAGCGCTACACCCGAAACGGGTCCTTTCTTCTCAACGACGAGGGGTATCTGGTCACCAAGCACGGCGAATTCATCCTCGGTGAAAACGGTCCTATAAAGGTGAAGAAGAACAACTTCGTCATTGACCAGGATGGGGTGATCTACCAGAATGCCACCTTCTCCGGCGATGAGCGCAGGCTCGTGTCCCTTGAAGAGAATGAGTGGGAGAACCTCGAGCGGGTGGACCGGTTGAAAATCGTGGATTTTAAACGGCTCCGATATCTGAAGAAGATGGGCAACTCATTCTGGAGAGATACGGAGGAATCGGGACCTGCGGAAATAGCCGTCGGAGATCGGCGGCCCAAAGTGCGGCAGGGTTTTCTGGAAAGCTCGAACGTGAATGTTGTTACCGAGATGGTTCGGATGATCGAGGTTCAGAGGACCTACGAAGCAAATCAAAAGATGATCCAGACACAGGACAGCCTGTTGGGACGCCTCATCAACGAGGCACTACGAGTTTAGGAGGTAGACCGAAGATGATGCGATCTCTCTGGACTGCTGCTTCCGGCATGGTGGGACAGCAGTTCAACATTGATACCATTGCGCACAATCTGTCGAACGTGAATACTACGGGTTTCAAGGCCAGCCGTCCCGATTTTGAGGATCTGCTGTATCAGACGCTGCGTGTCGCCGGCACCCCGGCTACCGAGATGACCCTGGTTCCGACGGGAATCCAGGTCGGACACGGTGTACGTCCGGCGGCTACCCAAAAGATTTTCACCCAGGGCGCGCTCCAATCCACCGGGAATGTAGCTGACCTGGCGATCGAAGGGGAGGGTTTCTTTCGAGTCCTGCTCTATGACGGAAGTTACGGATACACCAGAGACGGATCTTTCAAGATCGATTCCAACGCGCAGCTGGTCAACTCCAATGGTTATCGGTTCATGCCTGAAATTATCCTTCCTGAAGGTTTCATCAGGGAAACCTTGACCATGTCTCAGGACGGCAGGGTTACCGTTAAGGTGGCTGGAATCGATGATCCGATTGAGGTGGGACAGATCGAGATCTATCGCTTTGTCAATCCGGCGGGTCTGCAGGCAGTCGGGGAGAATATCTTCAAGGTTACCAATGCTACCGGCGAAGTCATTCCGGGACGCCCCGGTTTCGACGGGATGGGTAAGATTGTTCAACGTTTCCTCGAGATGTCGAACGTCTCCGTGGTTCAGGAAATGGTGAACATGATTGTTGCGCAGCGAGCCTACGAGACCAATTCCAAAGCCATACAGACTTCCGATTCTATGTTGGCCACCGCGAACAATCTGAAGCGGTAACAGGGAATGAATAAAGCTTGGCGCCGGGTCCTGCTCTCGATCCTGGCCACAGCCGGGCTGTGTTTCAGCATCGCCGGCCAGGCCAGTCCGGGCTACACCTCGACGGGAGCAACCGTAACCGTCTATTTGCATAAATCCGCCTTACTCGAGGATCCACACTACACCTTGGGACAGGTCGCTTCTGTTTTTAGTTCGGATCCGGCACAAGCTCGCCTCCTCGATCAGCTGCCCCTCGGTCCGATACCGGCCCGCCCGATGTTGCTGCCGGCGCGGATTATCCAGGAGAGGGTCGCTTCGATCGCCGGAGAAGTTGTTGTCATCGGGAGCAG
>JAGLQP010000370.1 GCA_023136785.1 Spirochaetales bacterium | reverse complement strand
AGGCGGGAGCAGAGCTCGTATTCGTGAACCAGATCGATTCCAAAGAGATTGGGGTCGTCGGAGTTGATCGACACGGAAATTCCCGACCTGTACAGGTGGGGCAGGGGGTGTTCTTCCAGCGAGGGGACCGAGCCGGTCAGCCAGTTGGAAGTGGGGCATACCTCAAGCATCACATCCAGCCGGCGGAGGCGCCGCAGGGTCTTCTCCTCCCCCCAAACTCGAATTCCGTGGCCGATCCGGGCTGGGTCGAACAGATCGAGGGTCCGTTCTACCGCCGCGGCACTGGTGTTTTCGCCGCTGTGGATGGTAATGCCCAAGCCGGCCCGACGGGCTTGCTCGACGAAGGGCAGAAAATCCTCCGGATTGCTTCGATCCTCCGAATCGGCCAGATCAAAACCGCAGATCCGGTCGGCGTTCCTATAGCTGCTCCCGGCGTAGCGGGTCAGGTCTTCCGTGGCTTGGCGATTCACATCCAAATCGATGGTGCGAACAAGGATTCCGATCAGACCGACCTGGACCGGATAGCTGTTCATTCCTCTGGTGATCCCGTCCAGAACCGCTTCGATGATTTCATCGTTACCTAAGCCCTTGCCAACGGAGATAAAAGGGGGAGCGAAACGGAGCTCGATCAGATGAATCCCGTCGTGGTAGGCGTCTTCCACATTTTCGAATGCGATTCGTTCGATCGCCTCGTAGCTACAGAGCACCTGACGGATCGTTCCGAACGAATCGAGTACGGTCTGCAGGTCCTTCATCGGAGAGGTGATCCTGGCCTTCCGGCTCAGCTCCTCCTCAGAAGATGCCCCCAGATCGAGTTTGTACCGGGCAGCCAGGTCGAGCACAGTCTGTAAACGAATGCTCCCGTCCAGATGCCGGTGAAGCTCTGCCTTGGGAAGTGCTTTGATCGTTTCTCGGTTCATGTTTGCTTTGTTCTATCGGCACTATAGCTCGTGCGGGTCCGGGCGACAAGCGCCCCCCCCTGGCCGGGAGCACCTGGGCGGCCCCCCCCCAACCTTGAAATAGGATTGAAATCCAGGTAGCATCCAATATGCATCTGACCACGCGCCAGATTGTCTATCCTGAAGGGGACAGCCAGGAGATCGAGCACACCCTATCCATCAACCAACTGGTGGATATCAACGGCTTTCCTCTGGCGTCGCCCCTAACGACGACGCGGATGATCGTCTACCGGGTGTTTCGGATCTCCACCGAGAGCCTCAAGGGGGAGGACATCATTCGTTACTACCTCGATCAGCTGTTGCGAGATGAGATGGAGGAGCTTGTTGTATGATCCAGTTGCCGATTTTCACCTCGGGAGCCGATAGTGGCCGGTTCTATACCGTCGCACCGAGCAAGATCATTGCCCTTGGGCTGAACTATCGAGATCACATTGCCGAAAGTGAATCTGTCAAAGTTCAAGGATTCACCAAGGACATTCCCGAGGAACCTGTCCTCTTCCCCAAGACCCCGAACACGCTGATCGGGCCGGAACAGCCGATCGTTATCCCCGCCTTCTTGAAAAGCTACGGCTTCAAAGATTTCCGTGTAGACTACGAGGCTGAGCTGGCTTTTTTCATTCTAGACCGCTGCAAGAACGTAGCGGCCGAGGATGCTTGGCAGCATATCTACGGTTTTAGCTGCTACAATGACGTGAGCCAGCGCAACATCCAAAACTCGGACCGTTCCGGCTGGTTTCGGGGAAAATCCTTCGATACCTTCGGACCGATCGGTCCTTGCGTGGTTCGCCGTGAAGACTTGGGAGATCCTCAGAACCTGAATATCCGGTGCCGGCTGAACGGAGAGACCGTTCAGGATTCCAACACCCGATTTATGATCTTTTCAATTCCCGAGATTCTCTCCTTTGTCTCCAGGAACTTCACTCTAGAACCTGGAGACATCATCTCTACCGGAACACCGAGCGGTGTAGGTCCGATACGCGCCGGTGATGTGGTAGAGGTAGAGATCGAGGGTATCGGGATCTTGCGAAATTCCGTCGAGGAGGAGTAAGTTTATTCAGGGCTTCGGTCCATGCCCCGCAATGTAGATGCGGGTTTGCGCACCCTGCTTTGCAACTGTCAGCACCACAGCGTCAGAATCGCTTTATCAGATAGGGGGAGTTGCCAGCTCTACCTGCACCTGGGTATCATGGCTCCATGAACGAAGAAATTGTCAACGATGATCACTGTTTCTGCTGCGGGAAAAAGAACAGTCGAGGTTTGCAGCTGAGCTTCCGCTATCCAGAGAGAGGAAAAGCGGAGACCGAATGTACCATCCCGGAATATTTCACAGGCTGGAAGCGGATCACCCACGGCGGTTTTTTGGCTATGCTCCTGGATGAAACCATGGCCCACTCCTGTATCAGTAAGGCAATTACGGGTGTGACCGTGGATATGCAGGTCCGTTATCTCAAGCCGGTAGATGTAGGTGAGCAGATTCGGGTTGCCGGCGAAGTTACCCAGGTGAAATCCCGAATCATTGAGACCCAGGCCAGTGTTTGCAATGCCGCTGGCGATATTGTGGCTAAAGGAAGTGCCCGCTTTTTGAAAGTATAGAGTGAAGTAAGGAGAACTGCATGGATGTCTATGATTCCATTCATATCCGTAAAAGTGTCCGGTCCTACCTCGACAAACCAGTGGAGAAGGAGAAGCTGGATCGCGTGCTGAATGCAGTCAGGCTGGCGCCATCGGCGGGCAATCGTCAGGAATGGCGGTTCGTTGTGGTTGCCGACCCTGAGAAACGCCGCCGGCTTGCCGAGGAGGCGGCGGGTCAGCGTTTCATAGCAGAGGCGCCCATCGTGATCGCCGCCTGCGCCGAAACCGACGGTAAGATCATGCGTTGTGGGCAAGCCTGCTATCCGATCGATATGGCCATTGCCATCGATCACCTCACCCTGGC
>JAGLQP010000037.1 GCA_023136785.1 Spirochaetales bacterium | reverse complement strand
TCGGTTTTTGGTATCTTTCCCGTTTTCTTCACCCTCTACGTCAGCTTGCACAAATGGCGCATCAAGCGAGGCAGGTTCATCGGCCTGGCCAACTACAAGGAGCTGTTCGGCAGCCCCCTCTATTTGCTGCTGGTGATCACCGCCCTGGTCGGCATCGCTCTTGCCATTTCTCTGATTGGAAAGGCAAGGAAGAAGCGAGGAACACTGCTGGCGGGCACCGGAGTGTTTCTGCTGCTATTCGGCGTAGCGGCGGTGGCCGTGCTCCTGCCCTACCTGGCCCAGGCAGGGGATGAGGGGATGTTCGCCTCGTTGCGGGTCACGATCTGGTACTCCGTGGGGACCGTTCCCGTTCAGTTGGCCCTGGGACTGCTGATAGCCTCGTTTCTGTACCAGAAGATCCCGGCCAAGCAGGCCTTCAGGGTGATCTACCTTCTGCCCTACATCGTGCCCTCCGTTGCCTCGGCGGCGGTCTTCGAGCGCCTGTTTTCGTTGAGGCCGGAATCCTTCGCCAACCAGGTGCTCGCTCTATTTGCCCGGCCTCCGGAACAGTGGCTGCTGGAGCCCAAAGGAATCTTCTTCCTCCTCTCGGGAGAGCGTATGGCCGCGGTTTCGGAGAGCATCATCGCCAACTACTGGCTGAGCTGGGCCCAGGGTCCAAGCCTGGCTCTGGTGTCCATCATGTTTTTCAACTGGTGGGTCTTCGTCGGCTACTACGCCCTGATCTACACCAACGGCCTGTCCAACATTCCCAGACAGCTGTACGAAGCTGCGGAGGTCGACGGAGCGGGAAAACTTATCGTGTTTTTCAAGATCACCCTGCCCCTTCTTTCCCCGACGACCTATTTTCTCACCCTGCTGGGAATCATCGGGACCTTCAAGGCCTTCGCCCACATCTATGTTTTGCGCCACCCCGCCGCCCGGGGCGAGGTGGACCCGATGAGCGTGCAGATCTTCTTCACCTTCTTCCGTAAATCCAGATTCGGCTACGCAGCGGCCATGTCCCTGCTGCTCTTCGCCATCGTTCTTGTCCTGACCCTGGTCCAGCGACGCATCATGAAGGAACGGGTCCACTATGGTTAAGGGATGCTCTCCGTGGCTCAAGGCCCTCCTGCTCCTGCTGCTGATTCTAGGGGCCTTTGTTTCGATCATTCCCTTCCTGTTCATGGCGAGCCACTCCCTGAAGACCATCGCCGAAACCATTACCCGCTCCAGCGCAATTCCCTTTGATCCGAAGTTCTGGCCCCGGGTACCCCAGTGGATCAACTACAGGGTGGCTTGGCAGGAGGCACGCTTCGGCCTGTACTTCCGCAACAGCGTCATCATCACCGCCGTTACGATTGGCGGGATCGTGGTTACCTCGAGTCTCGCCGCCTATGCTTTTACCAAGCTGCGCTTTGTCGGACGGGATCTGATCTTCAGCATCCTCTTGGCCACCCTGATGATTCCCCAGACGGTGCTGCTGATTCCCAACTTCGTAATCGTTGCCAGGCTCGGCTGGATCGATAGGCTCCCGGCGCTGACCGTTCCCTTTCTGGCCAGCGCCTTCCATATCTTTCTTCTCCGGCAGTTCTTCTCCCAGATCCCCGATGAACTGATCGAAGCGGCCAAGATCGATGGTGCTTCCCATCTGCGCTCTCTGATCTCGATCGTGGTGCCCCTGTCCAGGGCACCGATCTTTACCGTCGTTTTTCTCTGCTTCATCTACACCTGGAACTCGTTGCAGTGGCCCCTGGTGGTCACCCAGACACCTAGGTGGAGACCGATCGCTGTGGGGTTGAGCGTGTTTATTACCGAAGCCGGTCCGGACACTCATTTACGGATGGCTGGCGCGGTGATCGCCGTTCTTCCCGTAATCACGATGTATTTCATAGCCCAAAAACAGTTCACAGAAGCCATTACCCGAAGCGGGTTAAAGGAATAAAACAAAATCAAGGAGGAAGTACAAAGATGAAACGACAGATCGTTCTCATCGCAGTAGGGCTGCTGCTTGCGGCGGCTTTGTGTTGGGGTTCTCCCCAGGGGGAGGAGTCGGTGCTGCAGGACGCGGATCCCACCGGGATCGAGATCACCTACTGGCATCAGTTCACCCGGTTCCAGCAGGAAACCCTCGAGGCACTGGTAGAAGAGTTCAACAATACCAACCAGTGGAATATCAAAGTGAGGCCTGAGTTCGGCGGACGCTACGACGATCTGTACAACAAGATGGTCACGGCCATCGCCGCGGGCAGCGTCCCGGATCTAGTCGCCGCCTACCAGAATGAAGCCGCCGCCTATCAGGTCAGCGGGGCCTTGGTGGACATCAACGACCTCATCGACGATCCCCAGTGGGGTCTGGGGGCCGAGCGCTCCGATTACTTCGAAGGTTTTCTCCAGCAGGATGTGAACGCTCAGTTCGGAGGAGCGAGGCTCGGATTTCCCCCAAACAGGTCTTTGGAGCTGCTGTACTACAATCTCGACTGGCTCAAACAGATGGGCTTCAGCGGTCCGCCGAAGAACTGGGACGAGTTCTATCAGATGTGCAAGAAGGCAACCAATCCTGCGGAAAACCAGTACGGATATGCCATCAACACGGGAGCCTCGAACGTCTTTGCCCAGGTGATCACCCGGGGCGGGGAAGTCGCCAAAGCCGACGGCTCGGGCTACACCTACAACACCAGGCAGATGAAGGATTCCATGGCCTTCATGAAAAAGCTCTATGGGGAAGGCTTGAGCAGGAAGATCGCCGAGCGCTACGGCGAGCAGAACGACTTCGCCAACTGGAAGGTGCTGTTCACCATGTCCTCGACCGCCGGTCTGCCCTATTACGCAAAATCAGTGGCACAAGGTGAGCAGGGACCCTTCGACTGGAGCGTGGCCGCGGTTCCCCACACAACGGCAAGACCTGCGCTGGACATCTACGGGGCCAGTGTAAGCATTCCCAAGAGCACCCCGCAGCGACAGCTGGCGGCCTGGCTCCTGGTGAAATTCCTCACCCAGCCGGGGCCGCAGGCCAAGTGGGTCGAGGCGACCAACTACTTTCCGGTGCGGAAATCCACAGCCGAACAGCTGGGGGACTACTTAGGGAAGAATCCCAACTACAAAACCGCCTACGATCTGCTGCTGAACAGCGATGCCAAGGCGGAACCGCCCTTTTCCGGATATTCCGAAGTCCGGGATGCGGTTGACGCCGCCTTCAACAAGATCCTGGATGGCGCGGATATCGATGCAACACTCCGGGAGCTCGACGAGGAGGCCAACAAGATACACCAGGAAGCCGCGCCCTAGGTCTGGAACAGATAGCGAAGCAGGAAAGTCTTCACACCGGTGTTGCGATCCGGAATACTTTGCCTGTCAAAGGGCAGTCCCGCCGGGGACCAGAGACCCAGCATGGCCTGGATCCAGGGAGTGGGGCAGAGGGGGGAGAGATGTTGCCCCCCCCGGAAACCGGCATCCAGAACATCCGCTTCCGGATCGTACCTTCCGGTGAGGTGGGTATCTGCCCGGGGATAGAGGAACAGCAGGTAGGGATCTTTTTCCCCGCCCCATAGATAGGAGATTTCCGCGCCCAGGTCGCTGTTGGCCTGTTCGACACACCGGAGTATCCGTTCCCCGATCTGTTCCCGGGACAGCCCCGCTTTGCGGGCCTGCCGTGGATTCATAACAACCTGTCCGCAGTTGGCCGGGTGGTAGTAGGCCACGGAACGGCGGAGATCGTACCCCTTTTTCCTCTTGCGTACCAGGCCTTCTTGCGCAAGCAGGTCATTGAGGTGAATAGCCCTGCGGTACGGAACCTGACCGTGATCCGATGACAGGACGAGCAGAGTGTTCTCGTCGAAGCAGTCCATCATCTCCCCTATATAGGAATCGAGCAGCCCGTAGCAGCGGCGAAGCAGCTCGGCCGCCCGTCCTTCCGGCCACGAGCCTTCGATCTGGTCGAGGTACACATGGCAGAGCTCGTCGATCAAGGAGAAGTACAGGATCGTCAGCGTGGAGGAGAGCTCCCTGACAACACTCAAAGCCAATTCTCCCATCTGAGCGGTTACGTATCCGGACAACCTCATCTCTTCATCGATGGACAGCTCTTCGATATTCCTGGAAAAACGAAACAGGTTGCCGTGATAGATGGACTCGGGTACGATCGGTTCTGATCTGCCGTGTAGATCTTTCGACAAACGAACATGGGGGCGGGATGAGGAAGAGAGGAACAAAGTTTTTCCGGTGGAATAACTTACCGCAGAAACGTTTCGAGAGAGTCGAACCGGCTGGATCTCACCCGGCGCCAAGGATGCAATCGACCTCCTTCCCCGGTGCAACTGAACTCGGTTATCTTCGGTATCGATGCGGAGAGTTGCCCGTCCGAACTTCAGCCTCTCTTGCCCCGCACCAATCCGTATCCAACTCGAATCGGGCAGGTAGTTGCGGTAGCCGTCGAGGAGCAGATCGAAGCTGGAATAGCTTTTTTCCCATACCGGGTCTTTTCTGAAAGCCGCGTTGAACAGGGTATAGCTGCGATCTCTCTGTTCCAGTTCTTCCCAGATCGTCGGAGCCCCCGATATTCGCACTCCGAAGCCGCTTACCGCCCGTTCGAGTCTGCCTTCATAGTCGGGCATTTGATATCCCCAGATCCCGCTTTCCGCAGGTTCGGATCCGGAGAACAGGGCGCGCAGGGCGGGAGGAGTTTCGCAGTTCGGATGCGGCGGCCGACTGGGGGCAAGAAACCCTTCGGTCTGAATCGTGGACAGAGAGGGACAGACCCCGGCCTGGATGCAGCGGGTGGTGATCTCATATCCGGCAGCGTCGAGAATCAGCCAGACGATCTTTCTCTCCTGCCGCTCATCATGTTTCATCAACGGATCCTTTGAAGCGTGCCTATGGGTGCAGTTTGATGAATTTCACGGGGAAAAACCTTAGGAGGTGGCTACCCGCAGGGCGATCTCCATCATGGCGGTGCAGCCCAGCTGGCGCTGCTCGGAACTGGCAATTTCCATGGTGACCAGGCTGCCGCTGACCGTGAGGATCGTCAAACCCTGAACATGGTGTCCTGCGGTCAGCACGGTACCCACCCGGACTGTCATGCCCCGTTCCCTGCACGGACACCTTTTTCCCGTTGTACGTACCTGTAAAACCCAGCATACCCCGAATCTGGTTGTAACACTCCGGATTTTCCAGATACGTTTCGGCTAGGTACTGAGCTCGCAGGGGATCGCCGGGAAGCAGCACCGCCTCGGCGATCTGTCCCTTTTTTGCTCCTATGTGGATGCTCACTGGATTCCTCCTTCCTGCGAGTGGTGCTTAGGATGGGCGTCTCGCCCGCACGGTGAGAAGTCCGGAGCACACGCTGTATCATAGCAGCTCCAAGACGAATCGGGTAGCGAATGTTGCATTCTTGACATTTCCCTGACCTCGGGCCAAGCTCCGCTGACCTTCACCTATCTGTTCTTCACCGGCGTGTATCTTTGCCCCTTGTCACCGGGGATGAAGCTGGCCCTCGGTCACCTTCCGAGCCACGGGATTTTCTGAGATCCTCTGGATGTAGTCCCGATAGCGAACCTGCTTCCTGTGGGTCAGGCAATCCACGGCTTGGAGTAGAGCTTCAGAAAAGCCCTCCTGTCGAAGATCCCCCAGGGTCCACTCGGCGTCCTCGACCACGTCGTGAAGAATCGCGGCCATCATCTCCAGTTCGTTCTGCATTTTAAGCATCAGCCGAATCGGGTGGAGGATGTAGGGGCTGCCGTTTTTCTCTTTTTGTCCGCTGTGAGCCTGCACAGCAATTTGAATGGCTCTGTCCAGCACTACTTCTTCCAGGCTGCGCTGGCTTCGATATATTTCTTCATCACTTCGTCGTTGATATACCCGAAGTCTATGGCAATTTCCCCGAACATCCGGCTGTCTCCGGTTTTTTGGGCATTGAGTACTTCTTGCAGTTGGTATTCAGCCATGACACCGATTCTCAGCAAGAACTCACCGATTTTCTCAGCCATAGGGTTTGCTCCGGTTCTCCTGTCCGTCCTGTAATTATACATTCGTCTGGGAAAGATGCAACGATAAGATGTACGTGAAAACAGGATCGCAGCTGAAACGAGACAGAGGCGTGTTATTGTGAGATGAGCATCAACCGACGTAGATTTGACAGCTTCTGAGCCAATCGGAACTGACCAGGCGAATCGCCGCAGAACGGCGCACAAGCATATCTGCCCTGTTTGGCCGTTTGCTTCGGGCAATGGATAGAGCCGCACGGGCTAACGTTTCAGAGCTGGGACCCCTCACCCAGAAGGTCTGAGGAGCTCATAGCCGCTTTGGAGGAAGGCTGATAGGGGGAGGAGATACGACCAACCATAGGTACGGCAAAGCAGTATCGTTCGATTATACGCTGCCGGCTCACTTTGCCTGGGTTCTGCGCTTGATGGTCCGTCCCACCAGGGCGATGAAAAGGGCGATGGATGCCCAGGCGAACCAATCGCCGAGACAGCCGTACACCGTTCGGGTCCCTTCGATCGGCACGTCGGCGAACATCAGCCGGTCTTCGGTCATGAAGTAATCCTGCTGCGCCAGTACCATACCTCTGTGGTCCGCGGCAACGGAGGTACCCTTGTTGACCTGTCGGACCACCGAGTATCCTCCCTCGATTCCGCGGAGCAGTGCCGGTTCCGTGTGGAAAGGGCGGATGCGCTCGGAGTCATACGCGGGCACCAGCATGATGTCGGTACCTGCTTTGGCCGCCTGGCGCAGAAAGTGCGGGAAATCCAGGTCGAAGCAGATCGCCGCAGCGAGGGTGCCGTAGGGTGTCTCGATGGTCTTGATCACTCCATCGGATTCCACCGGTAGCCAGGATTTCGTTTTCTGGTAGGTAAAGGCCAATTCACCTTCCGGGGTGAACATCAATACCTCGTTGTAGTTCAGACTGCTCCCGTATCGCAGTTCAAGGATCGCCGGTGCGAAATACACTCCATGCCGCTTTGCAAAATCCCCGGCCCTGGAGATAAATCCCTCAAGCTCTTCCCCAATTATCACGCCGTTGCCCTCGGCCCAGAATATGATCCTGGCCCCGGCCTGGGCCGCCCTGGTGCTTTTTGTAAACAGCTCATCCTCGATTCCGCGTATTTCCAGGCTGTGTTTGTCGACTTCCTCTTTCGGCGTGTCGATATCGAGCAGCGCCCAGTAGTCCCTCGGATGCTCCACGGTGATCCCCGCCACCCGTACGGTTTCGCTGCGCGAGGGGGAGGTGGCGATCCGGACCGATCCGTAGGCGACGATCAGCAGTGCAGCGGCCACAAAGACCGCAACTGGATTGTGAACAAGGCGGGTGGAGTCTGTGCCTCGAGGCAACCTCAGATCGAAGCCGTTCTCCCAGACTGTGTTCACAATTGAGGCGAACCAAGCAATGAGGAAGGAAATGCCCCAGATCCCGGTGATCGACGCCGCCTGAGCAATCGTGGCGAAAGAGAACTGGGTCGAGGCTGTGGAGAACAATGTCCCGAGGGGAGTAAAGCCAAGGATGTAATCCATGGTCACATAGGCGGCTGGAAAAACCAGGGTAGCCCAGATGCCCTTGAGGCGAGGAGAAAGCGCCCTGTCGATGTACAGCACCAGGATCAAGGGCAGCGGAACGACCGCCGGAAGAATGACCTGAGCGATGACGGGCAGATCCCAGGCACCGAGCATGTTGGTCAGGAATGCTGCGTACAGACAGGGCAGCGAGAGCAGGGGAGTGTACCACTTCTCCCGATTCCTGAAGAAGCGAAGCAAGAATACCGGGGCAATCCAGGCAGCGGCCGGGGCACTCCAGCGCCAGCCGATGAAAGCGTAGGCTACCGTCCCGATGGCCAGCCAGAGCACATCCAGACCGAACCCGCTTGTTTTCTTGGACTTCATTACGACCTCCATACAATACCCATAAAAACAGTTGGTTAATTCTATTGATTAAAACAATTGTTTTAATCAAAAGCAACATACAGCTGGAAGTATGAAAAGTCAAGAACGAATATGTTAAAATATGGGAATTTGAGACCGGTACGGATTCACTGTTTTTATTCGACCTAGCTCTCCACATTGAGACCTGGCACTCGTTGAAACTCCCGGAGATTGTTGGATACCAAAATCGAACTTGTGCTTAATGCGTGGGCGGCTATCAGCTACTCCCGCCATTGGACCCGGATGATTCGATAGGGGATCCCGTTTTTGGCAAAGTACTTCAGCCAGCGCTTCTGATTGATCTGCAGCTGGTCCCCCGGACCCTTGACTTCAATCAGTTCGTATCTGGTCGCTGTCTGCCGACGGGGAGCGGGAAACAGAATGAGATCGGGGAATCCTGATTTGTTTGCCCCCGGATTCTGGCTGAGTTTATCGAAGATCGCCACCAGATGGCGCCTGGGAACCAGGTTCACGCTCTGTTCGAGCAGCTCCCGGGACAGAAACTTCCAGTGCACCAGATCGTTGGCTATTCCCCGTTTGCGGTCGTAGAGATCCAGGATTTCATTAAGCCAGGATTGGGAGCTCTCGATATGGTTGAGTCGTTCCTCTATCAGTTTTGCCCGACGTCTCCTGAACTCGGGCCGGAACAGATCGCGGGGTCCGCGCTGATAGCGGTTGAAGAAGGTCCCCGGTAGAGACAGGAACACGATATCCCAGAAAGCCAAACCGAACAGGCCGACCCAAAGCACGTTCTCGGCGTGATACCCGCTGAAGCCCTGTTCCTGGAAATAGCGAAGCACCGCTTCCTCGATACTCACGAGCGGATCGTGCACCAACTCCAGATTTTCCGTCGGCATCTCGACAGATTCGACCTTCACCACAGGCAGCCCCAGTTTCCGAGAAAGCTTACGGATGTATCGTTCGGCGAACTCAAGTTCCGCCGCCTCCCAGGGATCGCTCATGATCTTGCGGCAAAGTTCGAGGGCTTCTTCCGCTGTCCCCTGTCGCTCCAGGATACGGACCTGTCGTTCTCTGGACGGGGGTAGTGCGGCCAGCCTGTACAGGTGAAGGGCCTGTCCGTGGTTCCCGATCCGTTCGAGATGGCGGGCAACCCCGTTTATCAGATTGTCCCGCATCCGCCGCAGGCCAGGATCTTCCTCGACAGCACCTTGTTCCGGAAGATATTCGATCAGGGAAAGCAAGGCGTTTGCGTCAATTTCATTCACCGAACGTCCTTCCACAGTTTGATAGAAGGCGTCGTTCAACTCGATCAGGCGGAAGGTGTGCTCTAAGACCTCTCTGGAACGGAACAACCGATCCTTCTTCCGAATCTTGTAGGATTCGTAGCGCACATGCCCCAGGTCTGTTACGACGAACTCGGTGAGGTCTTGATAGAGATTGCCGAAGAAGAGCAGGCGGTAGATCAGGATCTCCCGCTCTTTCAGAGGGCGGTAGAGATGGAACAGTCCGCGAAGATAGTCGCGTACCTCGTGTTGGTTAGGGATGGCCATGGCCAGCTCCACCAGCTGGTCTCTGCGGAGAGCTTCGAGGGCAGTCGTTGAGGGAACAGGATGGGAACTTTGAGCGCAGCAAGAGATCAATTTCAAGACTTCCGGTTTTCGCAGCAGCACCAGCTCATGTTCAAGCTCCCAGGGCCCGTTCACTTCAAGGAACCCTTTTTGCACCAGCTCTTCGGCAGCGCCCTCGATGTCATCGATCTCGTTGTAGACTAAAGTGTCGCTTCGAAACAGCGGACCTTTTCTTGACATCAAGCGTACGTACAGACGCCGGGCGTCCAAAGATAGGGAGCGAAACGTCCGGGAGAAGGTTTTTTCATCTACCGTCAAAACGTCATCGTAGTGGCTGTCGACGAAGTCTAGGATCGCGAGGAAATTGCCCACGTAGTAGCCGACAGGAAGCTCCTCCGGATAGTCCCGAGCTGCGGTCTCTTCCACTTCAATTCCCCCTCTCATTCC
>JAGLQP010000369.1 GCA_023136785.1 Spirochaetales bacterium | reverse complement strand
CGGCAAACACGGCGCTCAATACGAAGGTAGCAAGTTTATAGCGTGCGGTGTCGATCCCCATAGCACCGGCTGCTTCTTCACTACCGTGGATCGACCGCAAAGCTCTGCCGACCCTGGACTGGATCAAGTTCAAAGCCAGGAGCATTCCAAGCAGCACGAGAGTCCAGGCGATGTAGTAGTTGGGGACGCGCGTCGCCAGGGAACCGCTGACCGCCGTTCCGAAGAGCGGAAACGGAGGCACTCCCGTGATTCCGTCCGCCTCCCCCAGGAATCCCGTGCCCAGCACGATTCTGTAGATGATCAAACCGAATCCGAGCGTGGCCATGGCCAGGTAGTGTCCCCGCAGTCTGATCACCGGTATACCTATGATCAAAGCAATCACTACAGTCATGATCAGGGCTGCGATGAAGGCCAGCCAGGGTGAAAAGGACAGCAGAGTGTTCCCGTACAGATCCTGCCGCTCAAAAACCATGCCCAACCGCGCCAGGGTTTGCACCGGCGCGGAATCGGCGTACGGAATGAGATTCATCGTTGTCAGCACAGCCGAGGTATAGCCGCCGATGGCGAAAAACCCCGCCTGCCCGAGGGAGATCTGACCGGCATACCCCATCAGCAGGCACAAGCCAAGCACCACGAGGGAGTAATATAAAGACATGGTCAGCTGGGTGAGATAGTAGTTGGCGCCGCTGGCCGTAATTACGAGTTGGACCACGACAACGAGAACCAGCACGGCGATTATCGGGAGATACTTTTGCAGCCGCGGGTGCATCAGAACTCCTTGAGGGCGCTGGCCTCCCGATTTCCGAACAGACCGCTCGGGCGGAAAAAGAGGATCACGAGTAGTATCGCGATCGAAACCGCGTCGACGTAGGCCAGAGGAAGTACGGCAATACTGAAAGCCTCGAGCAGACCGAGACCAAGGCCGGCGACTACTGCGGCGGTGCTGTTGCCCAGCCCGCCGAGAATCGCCACGGTGAATCCCTTGATGGCCAGAATTGCCCCCATATCGTACTGGGTCTGGGTCAACGGGGAGATGGCACACCCGGCCAGAGCACCTATGGCGGCGCTGAGCATGAAGGAGAAGGTGACCATCTGACTGGCCCGAATTCCGCACAACCGGGCGGCTGTCCGGTTGTCAGAACAGGCCCGCATGGCCCGACCGACCAGGGTCAATCGAAAAAAGAGAGTCAGCGCAACTACTATTACCGCGCTGATTCCCAGCACCCAGAGGGCCTGTGGCGAGATGTAGGCACCGAGAATTTTAACCGAGGAAATTTCGGTTCCCGTGAAGTGCCGCAGGGTGCGCACCTTTTCATCCCAGATGTGGAGCATCGATTCCCGGATCAGGATGGAAACTCCTATCGTAATGATGATCAGGCGGAGCACCGAAGGATCCTTGAGCCACTTGATGAAGAGAAAATCGATCAGTGCGCCCACGACCATGGTTGCCACAACGGCAGCGGCGATCGCGAGGGGTAGAGGTAGGAAGGATGAGAGGCTGACGCCGATCATCCCTCCCAAAATCAAGAACTCCCCTTGAGCAAAATTGATGATGCCCGTGGTGTTGTAGATAATGTTAAAGCCGATCGCAATGATCGCGTATATACTCCCCGAGGTTACCCCGGAAAGAAAGTATTGAAAAAACTGCTCGAAACTCAAGGGTCGCTAGATGGAAACGAACCGCTTACTGTTCCAGCAGCACGAACTTGCCGTCCTTTACCGTAAGCATCTCGAAGGAGTCCAAGCCCAACCCATTGTGATCGCTCGCAGACATGTTGAACACCCCGGCGGTACCTACCACTCCTTGCAGGCTTTCGATGGCATCCCGGACCGCCGCCATCTCTACACTGCCCGCTTTTTCGATCGCAGCTTTGAGAATGATGAAAGCATCGTAGGCGTGTCCGCCGAAGGTGCTGGCGGCCTCGTTGTACCGGGATTCATAGTCGTTCTTGTACTTCACCAGGAGATCTTTCTGAGGATGATTCGCAGCAAGGACATCCGCCACCAGCAGGCGCCCGCAAGGAAAGATAATCCCCTCGGCAGCTTCCCCGGCGGCTTCAACGTACTTGATGTTGCCGAAGCCGTGACTCTGGAACAGAGGTACGTCCATTCCCAGCTGCCTCATGTTCTTGGCAATGATGGACTGGGCCGGCACGATCGACCAGTTCACCACGGCCTCGACGCCCCGGGCTTTGAGCTTGGTCAACACGCCGGTCAGGTCCGTAGCCGCCCTGTCGTACACTTCGACGATCTCGATCTCGATCCCGTGTTCGGGAGCGTACTTCTCCAGCTGGCCTTTACCCGCGTTTCCAAATCCGGTATTGCCCACGACCACGCCGATCTTGGAGATCCCCATCTCCTGCATCGTCTTGAAGATACGAATAGCCGCGTAGCTGTCCTTCTGGGGTGTCTTGAACACGTAGGAGGCCACCGGATTCACGATGACCTCGGCGGCTCCACAGGAGAGAAGAATGGTCTGTGCCTCCTGGCAGATATCCTTGATAGCCATCGACTCGCCGCTGGTGGAGGGACCGATAATCGCCAAAACGTGCTCCTCCTCGATGAGCTGCTTGGCAAAGGAGATCGCCTTTTCTGCACTGGCCTGGGAATCCTTGATGATCAGCTCCACCGTGTGTCCATCGATTCCCCCCGCTGCATTGATCTCTTCGACGAGCATTTCCAGAGTCTTGGACTCCGGTGCCCCGAGAAAAGATGCGCCGCCGGTCACCGCCAGGATGGCTCCCACCTTGATCGGTTCCTTTGCCGCTGCCTCTTCCTGCCCCGCACCCGCGAACAGGGGCGAGACGGCCAACCCGATCAGAAGGCAAATAACGGTCGCAATTTGTAGATTTCGATTCATTGCTTCTCTCCTTTTTTATAAAATTGATTTGTATGTA
>JAGLQP010000368.1 GCA_023136785.1 Spirochaetales bacterium | reverse complement strand
CTCGTCGGCCCCGAACTTCCAGTCATAGGCGGCTCGCTGGTAGCGGATACCGAAGGGGCAGGTGCGCTCGCTTTCGCTTGTGGGCAGTGCCGGCCCGCGGTAGATAGGCAGGAAAGCCTCGTTCTGGCTGATATCCCGAGCGGACAGATGGTACAGGTCGCAGCCGAGCACATCGAGGAGTTCCCGTTCCGTCGTCACCCCAAAATAATCTTTGAGCATTTGATCCGCATCCCGTTTGGCTTGATAGTCGATGGGAAAACGGTCGGGGTTTCGATGCCGGCAAGTCAATTCGAAGCGTTCCTTGGGGATCATAGTCCAACTATCCTTTTCTTGACATAGATTCACACGTCACCTACTGCATAATACGCAACAACTCGAATCACTTCAATTGATCAGGCTGCTTGTATTTCGTTACTATAGTGACTTAAGTACACGTCAAAATAGTTCTAACAGGAGAGATGAGCCCTATGAATCAATTCAAGGAAAATAACACTTTTCTTCATCTCCCCGAGAACGCCAGGGCCCGCAGTCTCCTGAAATCCATGGGCTACGACAGCCAGGACCTGAAACGCCCCCGCATTGGAGTGGCCAACACCTGGGGCGAGACCTCCCCCGGGCACGTGCATCTGCGGGGTGTCGCCGATGCTGTGAAGGCGGGAATCTGGCAGGCCGGGGGCACGCCCTTCGAGTTCAACAGCGCCGCCCAGTGCCCGATGGCGGTGGGAGAACACGGAATGCGCTATGACCTTCCGACCCGCGATATCATCGCCGCGGAGGTCGAAGCGATCACTCACATATCCATGTTCGATGCTCTGGTGATGGTCTCTTCCTGTGACAAGAACGTTCCCGCTCACCTGCTTGCCGCAGCCCGGCTCGATATCCCTGTGATCTTCGTCCCCGGGGGACCGATGGACTCGGGTCACTATCACGGAAAAGACTCGGTCACCACCACCTTGGACAGCGAGTGTTACGCTTTCGGCATCGGAAACCCGAAGATCTCCGTGGAAGAAATCGAAGAAATGGAAAACCGGGTCTGCCCCGGGGCGGGTTCCTGTGCCCTTCTGGGAACGGCCAACACCATGCAGGGATTGGTCGAAGCCTTGGGCCTTGCTCTTCCCGGCGCCGGTACAGCAGCGGCGACCTCGGCCCGTCGTCTCTGGCTGGCCAAGGAATCGGGCCGCAGGATCGTCGATCTTGTCGGCAAGGGCATAACCTCCTCCCGAATCATCAGCAAACAGGCTGTCGCCAACGCCATCAAGGTGCTCCATGCGATCGGGGGCTCCACCAATGCCATCGTTCACCTCCTGGCCCTGGTCTACGAATTGCACTGGGAAAAGGAGATCGATCTGGCTCTGTTTGAGCGCTTCAGCGACGAGGTTCCCTGCATCACCAATGTCGTGCCCAATGGCGTGTACACGATGAAGGACTTCGATGAGGCAGGGGGCATCCAGACCGTGATGAAGCGCATCGAAGCTATGCTCAACCGGGAAGCCTTGACTGTGACCGGATATACGGTTGGAGAAAACCTGGCAAACGCTTATCCCGCCGAGGTCTCCGATGTGATTCGTCCCCTCGAACGTCCAATCGCCCGGGAAAGTCTGGTGATCCTTCGGGGCAATCTGGCCCGCTCGGCGGTGGTTCGCACCCCTGTCATCCCCAGGGAGATGTTCCAGCACAGGGGACCTGCTCGGGTGTTCGACAGCCAGGAGGAAGCGCTTACGGCTCTGCGGGAACACAAGATCCAACCGGGGGATGTGCTGGTTCTACGCTACGAAGGGCCAAAGGGCGGACCGGGGTTCAATGAGGTGTTCAAGGTGATCGGCTTTCTCAACGCCTCGGGTTTGGAAACCAAGTGCGCCCTGGTCACCGACGGACGCATCTCCGGATTCGCCAAGGGACCGTACATCTGCCAGGTGTCTCCGGAAGCCGCCGAGGGAGGGCCCTTGGCCGTGATCGAGGACGGCGACCAGATCGAGATCGATATCCCGGGTCGAAGGATTGATCTCGCCCTCCCGGAGGAGGAGATCAAAAGGCGCACTGCCGCCTGGAAAAGGCCAACTCCCCGGGTTCACGACGGATTCTTAACCGCCTATGCCAAGCTGGCCAATCCGGCCGAATTGGGCGGGGGGCTGAATCTCCGATTGCCCTGAAGCGTGCAGCCGGGTCAGTCCCGGGTTAGCTCAAGCTACCCCCCCGATCCTCCAGAGAACGAACAGCCCGGAGATGTGTATTCCGGGGTATGCCGAGGCGGCGGATCCCCCCGCTCCCAGCAGCAGGATCCACTTCCCCCGAAGGTGGAAAATGCAATCTAGCCGTGTGGAGCACTCGTCCCGTCTTAAGCAACAGGAAAGCGGATGAATATACTGGTCGGTCTTCATTGCTCTGATCGAAACACTGTGATTTAATAATGCCCACGTTGCGACTTCGGTCAGCTGGAGGACAAGCATGAATACTCGGGAACGCTTTGTTGCAGTGATGAACTTTGAAACACCCGACAGAAACCTGCTCTGGGAGATGGGCTACTGGTCGGACACCCTGGAACGCTGGTACCGGGAGGGCCTCGAACGCAAAGTTAACAGGCAGGGAACGCCGGGGGCCGGTATTCGCGGGGAAGCATCCCCTCACGACGAGACTTCCCCGACTCGCTTTCGAGAAAGGGATGCACACAGCGTTCTCGGCTTCGATCCCGGATTGATAAACCTGCCTGTGAACTCGGGACCTCAACCGCTGTTTTCCCAGGACGTGTTCGAAGACAGCGACGAGTACCTGGTCTATCAGGACGAGTACGGGGTGAAGAAGAGGCTCAGCAAAGGCGGGGCTTCGGTGCCGGAGTTCATCGACTGGCAGGTGAAGAATCGCCGTGACTTCGAGCGTCTCAAAGAAGAACGCTTTCAACCCCTGCTGG
>JAGLQP010000367.1 GCA_023136785.1 Spirochaetales bacterium | reverse complement strand
AATTGTATATCCTAGGCCTGGTCATGGTGGCTGTTGTCCTTCTTATGTGGCTTTTCAATCCGAGACAGTTCCTCACCCTGGGCAATTTCCAATCCATGGCTTTCCAACTTCCTGAGCTTGGGCTTCTCAGTATGGCCATGATGGTTACCATGCTCACCGGCGGAATCAACCTCTCCATCATCGCTACCGCTAATATGACAGGTATCGTCACAGCCCTCATTCTGACCAGCACGATCGATCCGGCGGCACCGCCCTCCGGAGCCGCTTGGCTCATCGTTCTGGCAATCGCTGCGGGACTCGCCACGGCTCTGATAATCGGACTCATCAACGGAGCACTGATCGCTGGGCTGAACGTATCCCCCATCCTCGCTACCCTCGGTATGATGACCCTGGTCAACGGAATGACGATTGTAATCACTAAGGGTTATGTGATTTCCGGTCTACCCAACGCAGTGCGGTTTATCGGAAACGGAACGATAGCCGGTATTCCCTTCTGTACGATTCTATTCGCCCTCTGCGCCGTCATGCTGGCAATCGTTCTAAACAGAACTCCTCTCGGCTTCAAAATCTACATGCTGGGATCGAATCCGACGGCCAGCTATTTCGCCGGAGTCAGCAATCGGGCGGTTCTGTTTAAGACCTACCTGATATCGAGCCTGTATGCAGGCATCGCCGCGATGATCATGATGTCCCGGTTCAACTCGGCCAAGGCGGGGTACGGGGAATCGTATCTGCTGGTGACAATACTGGCATCGGTTTTAGGAGGAACGAGCGCCTCCGGCGGCTTCGGCAGGGTAGCCGGCATCGTCATGGCTCTAGTTATTCTTCAGGTCGTTTCCAGTGGATTCAACC
The DNA here is from genome assembly GCA_023136785.1 of Spirochaetales bacterium. Lineage (GTDB taxonomy): Bacteria > Spirochaetota > Spirochaetia > SZUA-6 > DRHE01 > JAFGQJ01. Next base: position 2,061 of record JAGLQP010000367.1, on the reverse strand, counting down.
TCCTAAGAGTCAGTTCTTTTCTAACGATCACGATCTGGGGGATCATTATCATCGTCGTCATGGTGGTGAACTTCATCAGCACCAACATTCAGGAACGCCGAGTAAACTAACCCTTTCAATTTCGCGCTATTCGATTTCCCGGAACTTAGAACTTGCCTCGGGAGCCGTTCAGAAAGTAAGTTAATACAGAAGGAGAACAACGATGTCTGAAAAGGTTAAAGAAGAGTTGAAAGAACTGGTCGTCTACGGAGGTCTGACCATGATCAAACAGCGCCTTACCGTAGGCACCTGGGGCAATATCAGCATTCGGGACAGGGAAACCGGCCTGATCTACATCAGTCCCAGCGGGGTTGAGTACGAAGACATTCGCACCCGGGATGTGGTTGTACTGAACGAGAAACTCGACGTTGTAGACGGCACGGCGGTTCCCTCGATCGAAAAAGCCATGGCACGCTCTGCGCGGGCCGGGACCTGCGGGAGGTTTTGAAGGTCAGCTACGTTGTCGAAAAAACCGCCCAGGTGTTCATCATGGCAATGAGTATTGGTACTCCCCAATTGATATCCGAAGAGGATATCCGGGAGATGCGTTACTTTGCTCGGAATATGTATGGGCAGAAAGCCAAAGCAGAACCTGCATAGGGCTTTTAGCCACAAGGCAAAAATAACATGGATATAGTCTTGAGTATCGATTTGGGCACGACCGGTTTGAAGGTCGGTATAGTGAACACAGACGGAAAGGTTGAAGCGTCGGCCAGCGCAGAATACCCTATTGAATCACCACAACCGGGTTATGCCGAACAGGATCCCGAACAGTGGTGGCAGGCATTAATCAAATGCTGCAGTTCATTGAAAGCCTCCCACCCCAAACTGTTTTCACAAGCCGCGGGGATTGGAATCTGCGGTCAGATGCACACCCAGGCTCATCTCGATTCCTCCATGCAGATCGTACGGCCCGCCATAACCTGGATGGATCAGAGAAGCAGTACAATCGCCGAGATGATCAACCGTGACAAAACAAAGAAAAATGCAGTATTTCAAGAAACCCAGAATGTAGCGACCACGACCTATACAGCTGTACACCTGAAATGGATCAAAGACAATCAACCGGACATCTGGGCAAAGATCAGTCACGTGCTGGTGGCCAAGGATTTGCTCAAGTTCCGGCTTACCGGCGAGATGGCTATCGATTACTCCGACGCCAGTGGAACCCTCCTGTTCAACGTTAAAGACAGATGTTGGTCTGAGGCTATGTTCGATCTTTTCGAAGTTCCCGCAGGTCTTCTACCAGAAGCAAAACCTTCCGACGAGATCATCGGAACCGTGACAGAACAAGCGGCTCGGGCGACAGGCCTGAAGACGGGTACACCCGTGGCAAACGGCAGTGCCGACTGCTCCACCGCAGCTTTGGGGGCCGGGATGGTGAAATCCGGACAAGTTACCCTGATCATCGGTACTGCCGGGGTGGTGGCCGCATGCGCCGACCAGCCTCTTCCGGACCCGCAGGACCGGACGATCTGCTGGAATTACTGCCTGAGGGATAAATGGGTGATGATGGGCATTACCCAGACGGCGGGGGAATCCCTGAACTGGTTTCGAACCGCCTTCGATCAAAATGGCGAGGAGGGTCAGAACTCTCTGGATGTGTTCGAACAGTACAACAATGCCATCAAAGAGATTCCTGATGGATCCGATGGATTGCTCTTTCTCCCTTATCTGAACGGTGAACGAACCCCCTACTGGGACTCGAACGCCAGGGGTGTGTTCTTCGGCATCAACCTAGCGACACGAAAAGCACACTTTATAAAGGCCATCATGGAAGGAGTCTCCTTTGCCCTGCGCCACTGCATGGAAACACTCGAATCCCTCGGGATTGCAGTCGATCAGGTTACGGCTGTGGGCGGAGGTTTAAAGAGCGAGGCCTGGCTGAATACCCTGGGAAAGATCTTAAAGAAACCGATTCGCACCGTGGGATTGGCGGATACAGGCTTAGTGGGCAATATGCTGATCTGCTCGAGGGCTCTGGGTTTGAGCTCCTCGATCCCAGAAGCGGTTGAAAAGATC
>JAGLQP010000366.1 GCA_023136785.1 Spirochaetales bacterium | reverse complement strand
CAGGACCCGGTTCATGCAATCCCCCAGATCTTCCAGGGTGTTGAGTAGTGTCCCGTCCATATCGAATATGACTGCAGAGTATTTCTTCATTTTCTCCCTCGGCTAGAAGCTTAGCCGATTTGCTCGCCCGTTGAAACCTCCCGGTCGGAAAAGGCTTGAGCGAACTTCCAAGACAGCGGTGTATACAGGTGCGATGGAATAGTTTTTAATGTATAGTACACTGGAAGGAGGAGCGCAAGAGATGAAACGCGGACCGAGGAAAGAGCTACGGGAGAAACCCCAAGCCCAGGAATACGATCGAGAGATGCTCAGGGGCAATACAGATTCTCTCCTGCTGTACCTGATCAACGAATCCGGTCGCATTCACGGTTACCGTTTGATTAAGGAGATCCGGCACAGAAGCGAGGGTTTTTTTAAATTCCGAGAGGGTACCGTATACCCGGCCCTTCATAAGCTGGAGAGCGACGGGTTGATCCAGGGAGAGTGGCAGGTTCAGCCCAACGGGCAGCAGAGACGCTACTACAGAATCACCGCAAAAGGAAAAGAAGTCTTGCTGAACAGGATCAGCATGTGGTTCAAGTTTTCCCAGGCCATGAACCTGATCCTCAGCCCGGAAAGCGCTTGATGTCTTGAAGCGGCAGGGCATCGATGCGGACGATCGAGACGTATTTAAATCAAATCAGATCCAATCTCCATCTCGATCCGAACACCGAAAACAAGGTCATCGGAGAGTTGGAGACATATTTCCAGGACAAGGTAGAGGAGCTGGAGACCGAGGGCTTCACCGAAGCGGATGCGACCAACCAGGCGATCTGTTCCTTTGGAAGACCGCGCAAGGTGGCCAAGCTCCTATACGAAGCTCACAGCCGAGGCAGCTGGCTGGAGGCTCTGCTCGCGGCTCAACCCGCCCTTCTGGGTGCGGGTTTATTTGCTACCCATCTATGGCCTAGGCCTTCTGCTCTTATTACCGCCTTCTCTCTACTGCTCATGGTTACCCTGCTTGGTTGGCTGAAAGGCAAACCGAATTGGTTGTATCCCTGGATTGGGTATGCCTTCGCACCGGTTCTGGCGGTGGTGTTTCTTTCCCGCAGTTTCGTGTATCACTCCATCTACAAGTTGGTGATCGGCTCCGGTGTGTCTACTGAACATGTCCGGCTTCTCCTGTTTCTCGGGATGTACGGAGTGGCCTTCTGGATCGTACTAGCGGTGGTTCCGCGCATCCTGAGGCGGGATTGGCTCCTGGTTTCCTTTATGCTCTTTCCTCTTCCCTTGCTGGGGATTTGGATCGCCGCGATCGACAGTGTCGGGCAGGTCCTTTTCACTCGCGGACTAACGTTGCATCAGTGGGACCAAAGTATGGTTCTTGCCCTCCTGCTCCTCAGTCTGTCCGCGGCACTGTTCATGCGCCTGCGTCAACGTTTATCGAAGATTGCCACGCTTCTGGTTATCGGGATGGGCAGCACGATAATCGCCGGCTGGAGCATGCTGGGAGCCAACAACTTTTTTAATCTGCTGTTGCTTTCCGCCATTCCCGTGTTCACCGTCCTGATTCCCGCCGTCTTGGAAATCCTTTTCGTTCACCAGTCCTAAGGATGCATACTCAATGAGCAAGATCAAGAATATCCTCTTCATAACGACGGATCAGCAGCGACAGGACTCACTCCCCTGCTACGGTCTGGATTTTATGCAGACACCGGCTCTGGATCGAATGGTACGGGAAGGGGTGGTCTTCGATCAGTGCAGCTCCGTTTCGCCGATATGCCAGCCGGCCCGGGCATCCTTTATCCTCGGCCAGTATCCGCAGGTGACCAATGTGGCCCACAACTTCCGCTGGATCCGCAGTGACTCCCCGACCATTGCCAGAGCCTTCAACCGGGCCGGTTGGAATACCGCGGCTATCGGGAAGATGCATTTCCATCCCTGGGACAATCCTGAGGGCTTTCGCTTAAGGATCAGTGCCGAGGACAAGAGACATTTTTTTCGCAGGGATGACTACACCCTGTTCCTGGAGAAACATGGGCACACCCGGGACCATCCGGCTACGTTTCCCGGATACGAGAAACAGCTCGGGGCGGCGGTCAGCCCCCTGCCCGAGGAGCTGCATATCGATTCATTTCTTGGGAGTCAGGCCGTGGATTGGATCAATAGGCAGTCCGGGGAGCCCTTTTTCTGTTGGGTCTCCTTCAACAGCCCCCACGACCCCTACGATCCTCCGGCCGGCCTGGAGGACCTGTATCGAGATGCGCCTATCCCCGAGGCTGTCGGTTCAGCGGAGGAGCTGCAACATAAGCCGGCCTATCAGTCACGGATCCTGGAGTTCTATAAAAACAACCTCCTCTATCTGACAGATTACCGGGAGCTCTCAAAATCCTCGATCCGCAAGATGCGGGAATACTATCTATCTACGATAACCCTGATAGATCGGCAGGTTGAAAAGATCTTTGCCGCCCTTGAGGCCCGCGGGCTTCTTGAATCAACCCTGGTGGTCTTCTCCTCAGATCACGGCGACCATCTCGGCGATCACGGCCTGCCCTTCAAGGAAACCTTCTACCAGAGCTCTTTGATGGTTCCACTGATCGTCATGGGTCCAGGGATCGCTTCGGGCAGACGCTGCAGCGCCCAGGTCAACTGGCTCGACCTGCACGCCACCTTTCTTTCGCTGGCCGGTATCGAGGTGCCCGACCATGTCCAGGGCAGAGATCTCACTCAAGCTTTTACCGAACCCGAAATCCCCACTACCCCAGGAGAACAGGATCCCTATTTTCAAGTCGCCTTCAGCGAGCTGTTGGGAAGCGCGATGGTGCGAACCGATCGGTACAAGCTGGTCCTCTGTGACGACGGGGACGGAGAGTTGTACGACCTTCAGGAAGAACCCCTCGAAGTTCACAACCACTTCGGCGATCCAACCTTGCGGGATAT
>JAGLQP010000365.1 GCA_023136785.1 Spirochaetales bacterium | reverse complement strand
CCGAGCTCCGTGACCGCATCCGCCGCTCCGGGGTCAAGATCACGATCACGGACCGCTGTTCCCGCAAAGAACTGGAGGTAAAACCCCGGGAATACACCGGTCGTTTGCTCCACGAGCTGGAAATGCCGGAGACTGCAAAGGGAGAGATCTACCTGGAACTGTACCTGAATCCACAGGATCCTGGAAACGCTGTCAGCCTCTACCGGTCCGGCACGCGGGTGCTCCCTTCAATCAACAGGCTGGACCTGTTCGACAAAGATCCCTGGACCTCCGGATATCTTCAGGGCTCGATCGATGCACCCTTCCTTCAGCTCACCCCGGGAACCCGGGACGGCATCATCCACGACGAAAGCCTCATGCTCTTCTCCCGGGCGATCGAACCTGTGGAGCAGAAACTGACCGAAATCATCGAACGGGAGAAACAGGCGGAAGAGGAAGAGGCCAGCCGGCGGATCCTCAAGACCGTGCAGCGCGCTCTGAAGGAGGCTTTCCTGTCTCTGCCGCCGGAGGACTACGACTGGTTCGATATCTACGCCGAGATCAACAAAAAGAGGAAAAAACAGGGCGGCGGTCTGTTCGATTCCGAGGGGGGAAGGGAAGAAGAACAAGGTCCTTCCGAGGAAGCCGTTGGCGCCGAGGAGATCTCCCAGAAGGTTGAAAGCGTACGGGCAGAACCCGAGACTCGAGAGTTTTACGAGTATCCGGGACCGCTGTACAAAGCAATTATCTCCCCCGCTTCCAGCATCGTCGGAGTCCGCCAGGAGAAAACGCTCCGCTGCATCGCTCGGGACAAAAAGGGGCGAGCCGTAGAGGAAGGGCTGGAGTTCGACTGGAGTATCAAAGAGGGGGAGGGCACTCTGAACAGCGGGGACCGGGAAATCGTTACTTTCACCGCGCCGGAGGAGCCAGGGCTGGTGGGGCTTCAGTGTACGGTACGCCAGGGGGATGCGAGCTGCAGCGCCGAGAGCATCATCACCGTCACCGAATCGCTGGTCGAACAGGGGGAACAGCCGGGCAAGGAACCGAGCAAGGGCCTGCCCGGATACACCTATCTCCGGGCTCCCGGTGAGCTCTGGCGTTCCCGCTACGATGTGAAGAACAATCTCATCGTGATCAACAACGGTCACGCCGACTATCTGTTCGCATCTCAGAAACGGGCCCGCAAGCTCAAGTACATCTGTCGCCTGTTCGCCAAAGAGCTGGTGCTTAACAATTTTCGCGGCTTCGACAGCGGCGAGCTCCTCGAGCGCATGATCGAGCTGTCACTATACACAGAAGAACATCTGCACTGACAGGGGACATAGGCATCACTTGAGCCGAGATTTCGCCGCCGTAATCGCTACTCCAACGTATTAGGAAACCTGCCGGTATTTATACTGCTCCCCATATTGACTTTCTTCCTACTACATGTGGGTTTATGGTAGAGGTGTTGGGCGCGACGGAGCAACAAGGAGGAAGCCTATGGACGTGATCGATCTCAATTCCGAGCACGAACGACTTTATTTTCAGTGTCTGGAAGACTGGTCGGAGGAGATCAAGGAAGCAGGAGACCACAAGGGACGGTGGTACGCCCGCATGAAGGACCGGGGCTTGAGGGTCAAGCTGGCCCGGGATGAGAACGGCGAAATCGGCGGCATGATCCAGTATCTTCCGATCGAAGAGTACTATCTCCAGGGGAAGGATCTCCATTTCATCCTCTGCATTTGGGTCCACGGATACAAGCAAGGCCGGGGGAACTTCCAGAAACGGGGAATGGGCAAGGCGCTGCTGCGCGCTGCGGAGGAGGACAGCCGGGCACTGGGCAGGAAAGGGATCGCAGCCTGGGGCGTAGTGCTTCCCTTTTTCATGAGGGCTTCGTGGTTCAAGAAGCAGGGCTATAAGCCGCTGGACAGGGATGGCATCATGATGCTGCTATGGAAACCCTTCAGCCAGGATGCTGTCGCTCCCAAGTGGGTACGCCGGAAGAAGAAGCCGGGGAAGACCGCCGGCAAGGTCACGGTCAGCGCTTTTATCAACGGCTGGTGTCCGGCTCAAAACCTGTCTTTTGAACGGGCCCACCGGGCCGCCGAGCAGTTCGGCGACAAGGTTCTCTTCCAGAAATACGATACCCTGGATCGTGACGTGTTCGAGGAGTGGGGGATTTCCGACGGGCTGTTCATCGACGGAAAAGAGGTCAGGACCGGACCGCCGCCGTCATTCGAAAAGATCAAAGGTCTGATCGAGCAGCGGGTCAGGAAGCTGAAATAGCAGATCCGAGCACGCCAGTCGTTGGTGTCAAAAAGACTCTCGATGGCTTGCGGATCGGCGGGCACCGCCCCGGACAAGGAGGTTGTCATGCCGTACAACCGGGAACTGGGCGACCGAATCAACCCCGGGATCTCCGTCAGGATCCCGTGACGATCCCGAAAAGGATTTAGCTTTTCTCCGCGGCATTCCGCCGTCCGCCCTCTTGTTGCAAGCCGAAGCTGGCTGCCCCGACCAGCGCGGCTTTGGCGTTCAGAATGACCCGGACCGGGACCTTTTCGGGCAATCGTGACAGACGGCCTTTGCGGACAAACCATTTCATGAAGATTGGTTTTCGAAGGAAGGGAAGGATTCGGGGAGGGATCCCGCCGCCCAGGTACAGCCCGCCGGTAGCCATGTTGCGGAGCACCATGTTTCCCGCCTCCGCTGCCAGGATCGCGACGAAGGTTTCGACGGTCAGGCTGCAGATCCGGCACTCCCGCTGATCGTCTAAAGCGGCGTATATGATCACCACGTTCGGGTCCTTGGCCTTGCCGAGCTCCTCGGATAACCAGGAGGGTTCCTCCGCCATTCCCCTGTCCCGGATATAGGCGTAGATGTTGGGGATGCCGGTTCCCGAGCACACCCGCTCGTAGCTCACATGGTCGAAGCGCTCCAGCAGATATTCCAGAAGTCCGATCTGGA
>JAGLQP010000364.1 GCA_023136785.1 Spirochaetales bacterium | reverse complement strand
TCCGCCAAGCGATCGAAGAAGAGGAGCTGATGCCGGGGCGCTTCATCCGGGTACGGGCCATGAAGGAGCAGGAAGCCGACGGCGACCTCCTGGCCGTAACCGCGGCCATGCAGATCCTGGGAGCATCCTGGGTGGAAAGCCTGGACACGAAGGGAACCGACGGCTCCAACGTGCATTTAGGCGGTCCGGATACGATCACCGGTTACTTCGGGGGTATCGGACAGCCGAATCAGTACCCCTACAAGTGGATCGACGAGTATCTGTACTACTATACGAACTACGGGGTGAAGCAGGTGCTGAACATCAACGGCGGCACCGTCCTGGCCGGCTACTTGCTGTACAAGCTGGGCGTGGACATCGAGTTCAAGATCTCCGTGTTCATGGGAAACGACAACCCCCTCAACGTGCTCTGGACCCTGCTGACTGCCAAGCTCTTCGCCCGGGAGGACGGAACCACTCCTCTGATCGGCTTCAATCTCTCCAATGCGGTGGACAACTGGACCCTCGAGCTGACCGCCGAGATCCGGCGGGATCTCGGCTTCGAGCAGAACGTGCGGATCGAGCACCACATCCTGGAGAGCTACCGGCACATCGTCCTTCAACCCTACGACAGGCTCGAGGAGCTGGTGGAGGTGGCCAGGAAGGTCAGGAATATCTCCGCCAAACACGAGGGCGGGGTACCGCAAACCGAGGCGAGCCGGGACTACCCCTCGGACATCCTGGACTACTTCCTGCCCAAGCAGAAGATCGAGGAGATGGGCCTGATGCCGGCCCTTGAGCAGAACTACCTGGACAAGCACTCAGGGCTCCAGCGCACGGCCACGGCCTTGCTGAAGGCGGGGATTCCCGTGCTGGCCGCCCCGCTGCTGCACCACGGGCATTGACATATTTCACTGTCGTGCCTGGAGGATCTGTTCAGTAATTATCTACCCAATAAAGAAATGTTGGATATGAAGCGATCCTTGCTTTCCAAAGGTTTCTACCCTCTGCCGCTCCCAGGCGACACTTGTTATTCCACTAATTCTTTGTTATATAATAACTAAACGTCATTTTTCAGTTGTGGCACAGTTGTTGCATATATGAATAGTAGAGTTGGTTCGGAAGCCATGTGAGTCACGGAACGCCCGCCGGTGTCGACGTTGATGATCACGGCGATAGGTCCAGGTTCGAGACCTGGCACAGGCCCTGAACAGCCTAGGTTTCTTTGAGTTTACGGGCGATCATCAGCACGGCCTCGTCGAGCATCGTTGTAAAAGCCTCGACATCGAACATCACGCTGAACTTACCCTGATCGACCCTCTCTCGCAGCTGCGACAGAAACTCACTGTCCACTCCCTCCCGTTTCTCGAGAAATCCGCAGATGCGGGAAACCCCCTCGATCAGGCGGAAGGGTCCGTACAGCTGGGGCTCTTCAATGAGCCCCCTGGCGGAGGTAGTCATGTAGCTGATCAGGTCGATCAGATCTCGATACAGCTCGGTATCGATCATTTTAACACCCCTTCACCACCGAAGGCTTCCCAGAACAGGATATCCGTGTTTCGCGGAGGCGGCTTGGGACTCTGATCTGAATAGCCGAGAATGATCAAGAGTTCCGGGTGGATGTGCTCGGGTGCATCCAGCAGTTCCCGGACCGCAGCCTGGTTGAACGAACGGATCACGCAGGAACACAATCCCAGATCGAAGGCCCGCAGCAGGATGTTCTGCGCTGCCATGGCACAGTCGAACAGGGAAAGTACGGCCCCGCCCTTCCCCCCTGCTCTCAGTGCTTTTTGCTGATCCGAGCAGATGCAGATTACCGCGCTGGTGCTCCAGAGCATGCCTGGCGACACCACTCGAATATTGTGAACCATCTTGGGATCGGTCACACAGATGAATACCCAGGGCTGTATGTTTCCCGCCGTGGGCGACCAGATCGCTGCTTCCAGAAGCTCCTGCAGCTTCTCCTTTTCTACGGGTTTATCGGTGAACTGACGGATGCTCCGCCTCTCCATGATTGCCTTTTCCAGCTCCATTGCTTCTCCTTGGGATCGACATGAACCTACCGGGGGTTGTCGAAAAATATGGGGCTGTCTCTGCGAGCGAGACAGCCCCCTTCTCTATTGTTTCCTGCTGCTCTTATCAGAACTTCCGTTCCTTCTCCGGAGGATAGGGATAGGCCAGCAGACTATGACTCAGCTTACTGCGAACCAGAAGCTCGAGAAAGCCGATGGCCGCAGCGGTTGGATCCACAACCGGTACGGCTCGTCCCTTCTCCCCCATCGTCTTCTCCAGTGTTTGGGCCAGCCCAAGCATGCCGGTACAGCCAAGGACGATGGCCTCAGCTCCCTCTTGCACCGCCAGCTCGATCTGGGCCAGCAGCTTTTTCTCCAGCACACCCTTATCCTGAAGCTCCAACACGGGTGTATCGATGTCTCGTATCGAGACGATGTTCTGGGACAGTCCCAGTTTCCGACCGAGATCATCCACCAGAGGCACCACACTTTTCAGTACCGTAACCACGGACCAGCGGCCGGCAATCAGGGAAGCGGTCAGGGCGGCAGGCTGGAATGCACCCACAACCGGGATGCGAACCATCTCACGGGCAGCGTGCACGCCGGGATCGCCGAAGCAATCCACAAACACCCCGTCGAATCCGTCCTTCTCCGCCTGGACTACCTTCTCCACAATAACCGGCGAGGCCAGCATCTCGTCGTAGCGGCTTTCGATAGAAGCAGGGCCGCGTACAATGTTGACCACATCGATCTCGGTATCCGGGGCCTTGAACTGGGCGACCTCTTTGACAACCTCCTGGTTGAAGAGGTCGGTGATGATCGGAACAACAATTCGAAGTTTCATACTCAGGCTTTCTTGGGCACCGCCACTTTATTTCCGGCGATCAGCATCAGCACGAAATGGACCACCGCAGCAACGATGATGGAATCCAGGGCCGG
>JAGLQP010000363.1 GCA_023136785.1 Spirochaetales bacterium | reverse complement strand
AAACCCGCCAGGTGGGCGGAGGCCGGGTTTGTGCCGTGGGCCGAGTCCGGAACCAACACCTTGGTTCGACCTCTCTCTCCCCGCTTCTCAAAGTAGGCCTTGAAGAGCTTCATCCCCGTGAACTCCCCTTGAGCTCCGGCGAAGGGCTGCAGGGTACCCCAGGACATACCTGTGACCTCGCACAGCAGGGCGAGCAGCTCGTGCATCAGGGTCAGGATTCCCTGAGCGCTTTCTTCCGGCTGCAGGGGATGAAGACGAACAAAGGATTCAAAGCCGGCCACCTGTTCGTTGATCTTGGGGTTGTACTTCATAGTGCAGGAGCCCAGGGGATAGAAGCCCAGATCCACACCGTAGTTTCGGCGGCTTAAAGAAGTGTAGTGTCGGATCACCTCGACCTCACTCACTTCCGGCAACCGCGGCTCCTGGTCGCGGAGCAGGTGTGACTTCACCAGGGAGGTAAGCTCCCGGTGAGGAACATCCAAGTCGGGCAATCGATAGCCCCGCCGGCCTTGTTTGGACAGCTCGAAGATCAGAGGGTTGTTTTTCCCGCTCACTGGAGTACCTCCTTCAACGCTTCAACGTAGCGGTCCATCTCCTCCCGGGTTCTTCTCTCCGTGACCGCGATGGCCAATGTCCCTTCCGGGGTCGACGGATCGAGCCGATTCAGATCCACTCCGGCATAGAATCCCCGCTCCCCCATCCGGGGCAGTACCTCAGCGGCTTTCTTGGGAAGCACAATAGGAAATTCATTGAAGAAAGGCCTGTCGAACAGAGGTTCGGCGGCAGTCTCTTTCACGAGCCGATGGTAGAGATAGTGGGCCTTCTGCGTATTCTGTTCGGCGACCTCCCGAATTCCCTGCTTTCCCAACGTTGCCAGGTAGACCGCCGTGGCCAAGGCGGCCAAGGCCTGGTTGGAGCAGATATTCGAGGTAGCCCGCTCCCGCTTGATGTGCTGTTCCCGTGCCTGGAGGGTGAGCAGAAAGGCCCGTTTTCCCTCCTGATCGAGGGACTGGCCGGCGATACGTCCGGGCATCTTGCGAAGCAGCTTTTCGGTGGCCGTGATATAGCCCACCGAGGGACCTCCGAAATAGGAGGGAAGACCCAAGGCTTGAGTATCGCCGATCGCGATATCCGCGCCCCACTCTCCCGCCGGCTTGAGCACTCCGAGGGAAAGGGGATTGGCGGACAGGATGAGAAGGGAACCGTTGTCGTGCAATTCTTGAGCCAGACCGCTCAGATCCTCTACATACCCGAGGTAGTTTGGGCTCTGGAGAATGACTCCAGCCACTCCGGGCCGAAGTTTGGCGGCCAGATCCTTAAGGTCGGTGGTTCCGTCCCTCGAGGGGATCTCCTCGAGGTGGACCGGCAGATTCGAAAAGTGGGTTCGCAGCACCTGTCGGGTAAAGGGGTGCAGCGTGCTTGAATACAGGATGGTGTCGGACCCACGGCGCACACTGTTCAAGGCCAGAACAGCCGCCTCGCTGGCGGCTGTGTGTCCGTCGTACAGAGAGGCGTTGGCCACCTCCAGGCCGGTCAGCTCGCAGATCATTGTCTGAAATTCGAAAATAGCCTGGAGAAACCCTTGAGACATCTCCGCCTGGTAAGGAGTGTAGGAGGTGTAGAACTCCGATCGGGACAGGATGTGGCTGACCACTGCAGGAATGATATGATCGTAGCTGCCACAGCCGAGAAAGGAAATATTCTGCACCCGATTTCGTTCGGCCAGGGCCTGCATTCTCCGGTAGACTTCATACTCGGGAAGTCCCGCCGGTATCTGTAGAGGTTCTTTGAGGATCAACTCCCGGGGAATATCGGCAAACAGCTGATCGATGCCGTCGACGCCGATGACATCAAGCATGGCTTCGATGTCCTCATCGGTATGGGGAAGATAGGCAATCACTGAAAAACTCCCTTTAGTGGCTGTCCTTCTCCTGCTCCACGTACTTCTCGTAGCTTTGAGCGTCGAGAAGTTCGTCGAACCCGGAAGCATCGGAGAAGCGGATGGCAAAGATGAAGGCTTCGTATGGCTTCTGATTGATCAACTCGGGCGTGCTCTCCAAATCCGGATTGATCGCTTTCACCGTGCCGGCAACGGGGGTGTAGATAGCCGAAGCCGCTTTCACCGATTCGACGGTGGCTATTTCCTCCCCCTTGTCGTAGCTGTCCTCCGTGGAGGGCATCTCCACGTACACGATATCCCCCAGTTCTTCCTGGGCATAGTCGCTGATTCCGATGTAGGCCACATCCTCCTCGATCCGCACCCATTCATGGGTCTTTGCGTATTTGAGATCTTTCGGTATCTCCATTCCTTTACTCCTGCTCTATAGGATATAGGGAACCTTGGTGTTGTATCCCTTGTAAACGACAAAGGTCTCTGCAGAGCTGACCTCCTCGATCCGGTCTACCTGCTGTGTGTAGAACTCGAGCAGCCCGAAATCTTCCCGCAGCAGCACCGTCAAGATGAGGTCGTAGCGGCCGGTGACCACGTTCACCGATACCACCCCTTTCAGACGGCTGAACTCCTCCCCCTTCTTCACCAGGTTCATCGTGTTCAGCTTGATCCCCACCAGAACCACCTGGTGCCCGGGGACCTTTTCCGGATCGATCAATCCGGTGATCGACAGAACCCCCCCCTGAACCATCTGCTGTACCCGGGAGCGCACAGTATTTTCGGTAATCGAGAGATCGTCGGCAATCTCCTTGTAGGACTTCCGGCCGTCCTGCAGATGCTTTATGATGCCGATGTTGGTATGGTCGATCTTCATTGCCCTTATATATAGAATATGTTTAGGTTTTTGTCAATAATTCGAGAAATATTTATGATATTATAATTAATTTACTAAAATTTTGAGGTAAACAGCATCATAGTAGCTGACTTGATGATGGACTCGTGGAGGTACTCGACATTACATTCACTCTATCGATCTGCTCGT
>JAGLQP010000362.1 GCA_023136785.1 Spirochaetales bacterium | reverse complement strand
CCCGGCCGGGTACCGTGTTCATGACCTTCCACTATCGGGAGGCGGCTGCCAACATCCTGACCAACGACGCCCTGGATCCGGTGGCCAAGATCCCCGAGTTCAAGGTCTGCGCCGTGAAGGTCAAAAAAGCCTCAGCCGGGAAAAAGAAAGAGGCGGTGAAAGCCCGGACCTGAGTACCCGGGCAACGATCCGCACAATGCACCAATCACTGAGGAATGAAACCCTCATGCCCGCTCATGAGTCCTGGAAAATGGACTCGGGCCCCTACATCATCACCGGACCTTTCTTCAAAACGATATTTCCGTCGGCTTCGCTGGTGACCACTACGGCAAAGGCATTATTGGCCCGCTCGTACAGATCGAAGCGTTTGAGCAGCTCAAAATCGGTGAAATGATTATCGTACCTGCGGATAACTTCCCGGAAACGTTGGTACGATTCCGGTTCATCCCCCCACTCCGAACAGTCCATAGTTAAAACCGGTTTCTCCACAAAGCTATCCAGCGGGAAAAAGGGTAGAATCGCCTCCAACAGAGTACACATATCCAAACCGTCTGCTCGTATAAGCCGCCGGCTGTAGGTCGCCGCCGGAAAATCCGCATCGGCCAGAACAATCTCATCCCCATGCCCCATGGTCATAAGCGCATGCATCAGATCCGGCGAGATACAGGCTGGTATGTTTCGCAGCATGGCCTTCCTTCCTTACGCCTCTGGAAGAGACGGATCCATCATGATCTTGACGATTTCTTTTCCGCCCAGTTTTCCTTGACTTTCGATCGTGGCCAGAGCCTTCTCAACATCTCCCAGGGGTACACGGTGGGTTATTAGGCTCTCCAGCGGGATTCGCTCGTCGGCGATCAGGGGCAGCGATCGTACAAAATGCTCCGCCTCGTTGTCGAAGCTGCCGATGATCTTGATCCCTTTTTCCAGCAAATCACGGCAGGGGTTGAACTCGATCGTCCCGGAGTCCACAAAATTGCCTACTTCCACCACGGTCCCGCTGTCCCGGACGAAATTGAGGGATTCCTTGAATGCTTCGGCCACACCGGCGGTGTTGATCACCACATCGGCACCAACCAGATTCAAGGAATTGTCATATACAAACTCCTTACGATCCTTCCCCGAGGGCATGTCGGCCTGGCAGATGGTCAGATCGGCGCCCATTTCTTTGGCCAGATCCAGACGCCGCCTGTTTCGCCTACCCGTAGCAATGATGCGGGAGGCTCCTGCGATCTTGCAGGCACCGATGGTCAGCAGACCGATCGGACCGGAACCCTGCACCACCACGGTATCGCCCGGCTCGATCTGGGCGTGCAGCAGGGAATGCACCACAACAGCCATGGGCTCCATAAAGGCAGTCCGCTCCGCCGTGGTACCTGACTTCAGGAGGAATGTGTTGGGATGGTGAAGATAGATATAATCGCCGTACCCTCCGGTAAAATGCGGCTCCTGATCGGCGTTGCCCCAGGTGCCGTAGGTGATCCAGGAAGTACACTTTTCCGGCGTCTTGGCAATGCGGCAGTAGTAGCACCGACCGCAGTGAATGGCAGGAATGAAACCGATTCGGTCCCCCGCTTTGAGAGGCTGTCCGATCGAATCGGTGCTCACCCCTTCACCCAGAGCTTCAACTTTGGCCGAGATCTCATGCCCCAGACTGATCGGATATTCCAAACCGAATACAGCCTCCGGCGGCGCATGCCAGGTATGGATATCCGTACCACATACACCGCACAGCTCGATCCTGGCCAGGATTGCGCCCGGTACCGGATCGGGTATCGGGTACTCGCCTATGATGAAATGCCCATCCGGTTTGTCCAGAAGATTGGCCCGTGCCGTTTTTTGACTCATGATTTCCCCCTACTCCTCGTTCTCAACGTTGAAATCCATATACCCGTCCAGATTGGTGTGCCTCTTGGCCATCTGCCCGGCGGTAATGTTCAGCTTTTTCATCAGCAGCTGGATGATGATATCCTCGTAGATGAAGATCGCCTGCTCGAACAGAGCGGCCATGGGCTGGATGGAGGGAATCTCGTACTCCCTACCGCCGTGAACCTGGCCCTTGAGGTTGACCGTAAAATCAGACAACTCCGCCGCCTTGGAACGGGGATTGGCGGTAATGGCCACCACTTTGGCCCCCAACCGCTTGGCGAACTGCATCACGGTGTAGCCGATGGTGGTGCAGGCACAATTGACGATGAGCAGGTCGCCCGGTCCAAGGTTGGGGCAGGTGGTGTCGTACACCACGTGGGCATCCATTCCCATGTGCATGAGACGCATGACAAATGCCCGCACCGCGCATTTCATCCGTCCCATGCCGAACACCTGGATGCAGTTGGCCTGGGCAATAGCGTCCAACAGCTTCTCGGTTTCCTCTTCACTGACATCCAGCAGCACCTGGCGGTGCTCTTCCAGTACCTTCTCGGTCAACTCCAGATACGCCGACATAACAGCCTCCTCCTATATCTCTCTTTTCTCGCCCGGCATGGTCGGGAAATCGATCGTCTTGGCGAACTCGAGGACTTCGTCCAGATTGTCGAATACCTTGTGAAAAGCCTCTACAAAGAGCTGCATCAGCTCTAGACCGTTGGGTGGATAGATGGGCTCGAAACAGAAGGAGCGGTCGAACATATCCACTGTCACCGGGTAGTCAAAGGGATCGTAGGTCATATCTCTGGCCTGTTCACTGGCGTGACCGCAGGTCCACGGTGCCCCCTTGCCGTAGGCGTTCCGGGCCATAAAGATTTTCTGGGCCGGCACCGGCATATTGTGCCATTCAAACAGATCCACCCCTTCCCCCTGCAGCGCCTTGTGAACCGCCCAGCGGAAACGCTTGACGTGCATATCGGTAATGCCTAAGTCCTCCGGATACAGCCGAACTTTGTATAAATGCCAAGTATGGACATAACCTTCCGGCTGCTCCGGCGGCCGAACACCTTT
>JAGLQP010000361.1 GCA_023136785.1 Spirochaetales bacterium | reverse complement strand
GTGAGGTAGGGGATGCCGATGAATGTACCCAAAGAGCTGCCAATGCTGGAGAACAGAAATACCAATAGGATATGGGTGATCCTGTTTCGGAGGAACCCCCGAAAACTCAGGAGATCTTCGGGAAGGTTTTCGAAATCCGTGACACGGGGTTTGCGCAACGTGGCTTCCACAATCCCGGTAAGTAAGCCAACTCCGATGGTTGGATTCAGCGAAGTAATTGGAGCACCGACGAATGCGGCGGCGATGGTGATCGGATGTGCCAAGGCCAGAAGCGATCCGATCGCCGACAACGTGCCATTCACCAGTATCCACTTCCACATCATGGAGAGGCTTAAGCGCCAGCCGGAACGGAAAAAGCCCGCAACGATCAATCCGACGATGATTGCCGGAACCAGGTATGGGAGAATCCGGGAAATTTTTTTACGTGGCGGAATCGTTTCCAGGGAGGAAGTGTCATTTTCAAGAGTACCTGCGTCCAGTTTTTTGAGGCTCTCTATGATTCCTTCAACGTGGCCTGCGCCGATGACGGCAACGATCTTGTTCCCCACCGCATTGTATATTCGGATAGCGAGATAACGGTCCCGTTCATCGATCAGCACTTCTTTGACCGATGGCAGAAACGAGGCAAGCTCGTCCATCATGTTTTGAAATGTGCTCTTGGCCTTCAGTCTTTCGATTTCTTCGGCATCGAGTTTTTCCCGTGTAAAGATAGAGCTGAGCATGGCAGCGAGCATCTTGTTTTTTCCCCAGAAACTGGAGCGCAACCAGGCTCGGCGAAGGGTGATCTGAATATCCCGATCGCAAAGGCTGAAAGCGATTCCCTGTTCTTCGCAAATCTTGACCGCTGTGAGCATCTCCTCTCCGGGGGATACCCCCATTTCCAAACCCATGCGACGCTGAAATGAAGAAAGGACTAGATTGGCAAGCAGAAGGAAACCTTTTCGCTCTTTCAGCACTTGCCCGATGTTCAGATTTTGCCAGGACTGTTTTTTTACAAGGGAGTTGAAACGGGTTTCATCAATTTCGACGCACACCCGGTCCGGTTCCTCGCCAAGGATGACCTCTCGGACTTCCTCTACACTGCGACTGGACACGTGGGCCGTGCCAACCAGTATGAACTCTCTGTCTCCCAAGTTTAGGCGGGTAACGGTCTCGTGATCCGGGGTGCTGTTCTGTTGATGTTCGGTGCTCGTTGGATTGTCCTGGTCTTTCACTTTTCTCTACTCTGTCGAATCTTTGTACTAGAATGTGTCAGTTTCCCTGAAAAAGAGCAAGGCGTCAGTCCTCGTAACCAAACCGACTGAGCAGAGACTCGGCGATTCTCTTCTCCGGAAGGTCGCGGCGTTCTATCTCCGTTACCAGGAGCAGATATCGAAGCGCCGTCTCTACTCTGTTCTCAAGCAATAGTCGAGAAGCGATGAAAAAGAGCATCCGCCCCTGGTTCAGCTTATTCTGCTCTTTGTTGGCGAGGTTGATCGTACGAAACTCCAGAGCCGGATCTATCAGATAACGGGCAATCACACTATACCAGGAGTCCCGCGGAAAGCTTCCGAGGGCTTCGCTGAGATAGTCCTTCGCCCCTTCGCTCTCGCCGAGCTGAATTAGGCTGAGAGCCGATAGAAGAGCATAGGAAGGTTCTTCCTGTTCGTGAATGTAGGCCTGTCGAAACTCCTCAGCTGCAGGTTTCCAGTTCTCTTTTGTATAATGTAGAACCGCCAACGGAGCGTAGGCAAAGTAGTACTCAGGATTGAGCTCAAGAACCCGGCTGTAATCATCGATCGCCTCAAGTATTCGGTCGAGCCGGTCATAGAGGCCCGCCCTGTAGACATAGGCGAGAAAGATATCCCCATCGATTGCGATTGCCTGTGTAAGATCCCGATCGGCTTCCTCCCACGTGCGTAGCTGGAGGTAATGTCTCCCGCGGTCTATGTAGTTCCAGTAGAAGCCCGGGTCCAGTTCGATTGCGGTGCTCAGGTCCTGCACCGCTCCTTGCCGGTCTTTCAGAGCAGCCCTGGCCCGTGCGCGATCGGCGTAGTTCATTCCGTTGCCGGGATCAGCAGAAATAGCTCTGCCGAAGATGTCGACCGCCTGCTCAAATTTTTCCTGATTGAGGTATACGATACCCAGCCCTCGCAGGGCTGTCGGTTCTCGAAGATCTGCCTCCAGGGCAGCCATAAAGGAAATTTCCGCAGGTGTATACTCCTCAGCCTCCAGTTGCAGGTTCCCCAGCGCCGCCAGCACCGCAGGATTGTTTCTGTCGATCGCCAAAGCGTCTTCGAGATACTGTCTCTCCCTGCCCGGGTTTCCCGTCAGTCTTTCCAGATAACTGAAGGCGAGTAATACATCTACCGCGGGACCCGTTTCTCCGATCAGCTTGTCGAGTTCCAGGCGAGCCTCCTGCCGGTAGCCCGCAGCCATGAGCAGCCGGGCAAGAAGAAGTCGATTTTCAGAAGAGTCGGGGTATTTCTCCAGATAACCGCGATACTCCTCGAGGGCGGCATCCGGATCCCCCGCTTCTATGTACTCTTTTATCTTCTGATAGGGAAACTCTGGAGGTCCTTCTTCCTTTATTTCTCCAACAGGGATGCCGCTGCACCCGGCAAGAACCAGAAGTAGCATGAGAATGCCGGTTGCCAGAGATAAAAGAATATTCAATCGATGATTGTTCACTTGCTCTTTTTTTCTTTGCCCACTCTATCTGTAACAATTGGACGGTACAACAGCCACCTGAATGTGTTCAGGCATCCGGCAGCCCCACCTGCGAATTCGAACAATATTGAATCTTTGGATACCCGATGATAGAATAAACCCCCCATGAAGCGAAAGCTCCCTCCACTATATTATATAATTCCGGTACTCTATATCGGCGTCATCCTTTTTTTCGTCTTCATGCAGTTTCAGGCCAGAGAAGAGTTGGGGGAAAAAGTCGGGAGTCTTTCCG
>JAGLQP010000360.1 GCA_023136785.1 Spirochaetales bacterium | reverse complement strand
TTGAAACCCTGCGCTGCGGGCCTGCTTATTCTCTGCACCTGCTGCGGTCCGATCACCGATATTCGGGAGCGCTTCGATCCGGACCTGATACCCCCGTTGCTGCTGGGAGTACGGACCTTGAGCGAGGAGCAGGTGGAGCTGGCCTTCGACGAGCCGCCCACCTGTCGGACCGAGGACATCGAAATCGATCCGGCCCTGAACATCGTCTCTACGTGGAGCGAAGACTGCCGCCTTCTGGTTCAGGTCGCTCCCCAGACACCCGGCTTACCCTACCAGATCGAAGCTGCGGTGGAGGATGAGGCCGGAAACAGCAACCACTTCCTGGCCGTATTCTACGGCTTCAATGGCAACCTTCCCGGTCTGCTGATCAACGAGTTTACCACCCGGGGTACGGGAAACCACCCGGATGCGGTGGAGCTCAAAGTAATCGAAGGGGGAAACATGGGAGGCCTGGTGTTGTACGAGGGGACTCCCGGCAACTACGATGACCGGCTGATCTTCCCGGCCTTCGAGGTGGCGGCGGGAGAGTTTTTGATCGTCCACTTCAAGCCGGGGGGTATCCCGGAGGAGATCGACGAGACCGAAGCCAAGGATCTGTCCGGCGGACTGGACTCAAGCGACCAGGCCTACGACTTCTGGATGCCTGCGGGTGCGGGGATTTCTGGAAACAACGGGGTGATCAGCCTGTACGCCAGACCCGGCGGAGAAATCCTCGACGGGGTTCTGTACTCCAACCGCAGCTCCGACTCGGACGAACGCTACGGGGGTTTCGGCACCCTGGACAGTCTGGAACGGGCGGAGGGGCTGGTTGCCGACAGCGGTTGGATCATCTCCGAAGACCACGTACGCCCCGAAGACGCCGTCAGTCCCGAGGGATCCACCGGGACCCGCTCGATCTGCCGCAGTGCCGCCTCAACCGACACGGATACGGCGGCGGACTGGCACATCGTGCCGACCCGCGGCTTCACCTTCGGGGAAGAAAACTCCGATGAGGTCTACGTGCCGTAGAGAGATAAAAAGCAGGATACCCGCCGCCTCGTGCCATCGATGCTACAGTCGCGGATCGGCTACAGGTACTCCTTGACCAGCTCCTCCAGCGCCTTCTTGGGAACCGCGCCGACCTGCTGCTTGGCCACGTTGCCGTTGTGGAAGAGGAGAATCGTGGGAATGCTCACGATGTTGTAGTTGGAGGCGAGCTCGCCTTCTTTGTCAACATTGATCTTGGCAATCTTGACTTTGCCCTTGTAGTCCTCGGCCATCTGCTCGAGGATCGGTCCCACCATCTTGCAGGGCACGCACCACTCGGCCCAGAAATCCGCCAGGACCGGTATATCCGAATCCAGCACTTCAGCTTTAAAGTTGTCGTTGGTTACGGTCACTTCTGCTCCCATATCGCCTCCACATCTATTTCTGTCGCTTCAAATCCTTGACCCGGAAATCCTGGATCATGCCGTTCACATACTGCTGGATCTCCCTTAAGCCCTGTTTCTGGTCGTTGCTGAGTCTTGGATAATTGGCCAGGACCCTTCCCAGGATGTCGCTCAGGTCGTGCAGGAAGAAGGCGCTTTCCAGTATATACTCCTTCTCCTCCCTGTCAATAGCCGGGTAATCTCTGGGGAAACGGTTGAGGTGGTAGAGGTAGCGGGACAGGGCGCCGGGCACCCGATCGATGCCCAGGGTCCCCAGGTAGCGCAGCTTGGACTCCAGGTTGACCATGGTCATCGAGCCCCGGGAGTAGGAGGTGTCCCGCAGAATGCCGGACAGATGCGGCCAGTATTCGTTGTCCAGAGCGTTCAAGGCGCCGACGAGGCGCTTGATCTCCTCATTGGCCGTGGGATGGATGTTGATCTCCGGATACTTGTGGATCTTCTCCAGGTTCTGCTGGTAGATCCGCTCCACCCGGTCGGAGAGGCTCTCCTTCTCCGGCTCCGCCTGGGGTCCGGCCACGATCCTGGCCTGCTCCCGCTTGATCAGCTCCTCCACCGCGCCGATCTCGGCCATGAGGAAGGTGGAGATGTCCATCCGTTTCTGCAGCACCTCGGCGTAGCGCTCCTCGAAGGCGAACTTCACAGTCTTGGGCTTGAAGTACTTGAAGATATACTCGTCGTAGCGCTGGCGAATCTTGGCCACGACCTTGGTGATCTCGTCCGGGGTCAGCTTTACCAGGGGCATAAGTGGTTCCAGAGTAGAGGTAAATCGGCGAAATTTCAACAACAAGATTTAATCGATTCGTGCCTGGCCGGGTCTCTTTGAGGTAGTGGGAAAAACTGTCAACAACATTTGATCGTAGGTCAGTAAGTCGCTCTGCTCCCGCTCCGCCAAAACGACAAATAGGGTGTCATAGGTACTACAGTTGTACTCGTCGGCACAAACCAGTGCTTCCCGCCATAACGACCTAATCGGCACAGACCGATCCAGGAGATGTTCCGCCTCTTCCAGCAGCTCCAACCCGTGTTCCCTGGAAATGGCTTCAGAGTGGATTGCCTGCCACACAACATTCAGGAACTCAACTCGCCACGAGTCCGGGGCGATCAGCTCGAACGGTTTGGAGAACAGCGCGGCCACTTCTTCACGAAACGGAGCCGTATTGAGCGCGTAGTAGGCAAGGACATTTGTGTCTACAACGAATTTTCGTTCTGACCGGCTTTCCTCAGCCATGCATCAACTTCTTCTTTGGAAATTGGTCTCTTCTGCTGTTGCCAAAGCGATTCGATCCGCTTCATGGCCCGCTCCCGATCAAGAACGACCTCAGAAAGGATAGTTCGAACCTCCTGCTCCATCGATCGCTTATTGCGGCGGGCTCGGTTTTTAATCATAGTGATCACATCCTCCGGGATGTTCCTCACGGTTATGGTGGCCATCTGCCTGGCACCTCCTCTCAACGACAAGTGTGCTGTCAAAATGACAGCAGGTCAAGAGGGGAATTGAGGCTGTCCCGCAACCCT
>JAGLQP010000036.1 GCA_023136785.1 Spirochaetales bacterium | reverse complement strand
CGCCCTGGACCTGTGCACGGTCGGAGGCCCGGATGTCGCCAAACAGGTAGCAGAGCTCATGGGTGTGGAGTATGAACATACCCATGCTGTCAAGAGGGTTCCCCAGGTACATTGCCGTGGAGGTGTTTCAACCTCCGAGTACGCCTTCGAATACTCGGGTGTTGAGGATTGCACCGCCCTATACGCTCTGTTCGGCGGCAACAAGGTCTGCAAGTACGGCTGCCTCGAATTGGGCAGCTGTATCCGAGTGTGTCCGGTGGATGCGATCTACTACGACTCCGAGGGGCTCGTCTGGGTGAACAAGGAGATCTGCATAGCCTGCGGGCAGTGTGTCAAGATCTGTCCGACCGGCGTGATGCAGTGGCTGCCCCAGGATGCGGATTACCTGGTCCTCTGCAGTTCGAAGGACAAGGGGGGGCAGGTACGGAAGTATTGCAAGGTTGGCTGCATAGCCTGCAAGATCTGCGAGAAGAAATCCCCCGAGGGGGGATACAAAGTCGAGGACAATCTGTCCCGGATCGACTACGCGGCTGCAGGTGACAGGCAGGAGGGAGCCACAGCCTGTCCAACGAAATGCATTGCGGGCAATGATGTTCATCTCAAACAATGAGGTCGATCAGTCTACTATTTGGCACGTACAATCATCAACCCGATGGAACCCCTCCGGAGCGATTTGAGGCGGTTTATCAACAGGCCTACAAACCGTTCTTGAGCCTGCTGTATAAGTATCCGCGAATCCCCGGGGTGCTGCACTACTGCGGTTCTCTTTTCGAGTGGTTGGAGGCCCAGCACCCCGAGTTCATCATGCTGCTCAAGGAGATGATCCGGCGCAAGCAGGTGGAGCTTCTCGGCGGCGGCTATCACGCGCCGGTGCTGGCCCTTCTTCCCGACGGCGACAAGCTGGGGCAGATCGAGAAGATGAGCACCTTCATTCGAACCACCTTCGGTACCCGGCCCCGCGGGAGTTGGATCGCCGAACGGGTCTGGGAACCGAGCCTGGCGCGAATCTTGAGCAACAGCGGTATCGAATACACCTTTCTCGATGACCATCATTTCCATATCGCGGGCGTAGAGGAGCAGGACTGCTACCAGCCCTATCTCACCGAGGACCAGGGTAAGACCATCACCGTACTCCCCCTCCATCTTGCCCTGCAGCGCATGATCCCCGCCAAGACCCCCGAGGATCTGATACTGGAGCTTCACGGAACAGCCGGTCAAACCGGAGGGAAGACCGCCGTGATCCTGCTGCCCGGCGAGACTCTGGAGGACGAACAGACGAATCCTCCCATCTATACAAACAACGGCTGGCTGCCCCGCTTCTTCGATCTTCTTGAGGAAAATCGGGAATGGCTTCACCCGAGAAATCCCCGCTACAACCTCGAATCCGTGCAACCCCAAGGGAGACTGTACTTCCCCTGCCTATCTTCGATGGAAACCATGAATAGTGCGCTATCGCCGAAGCGGCAGAAGATTTGTCAAGAAGTTTCTAAAAGGATCCGCAAAGCGGAAAGCGTGGTCTATCTGCAGAGGGGATTTTTCAGGCAGTTCTTGACAAGATATCCGGAAGTCAACCTCTTGTACTCCCGGCTCATGTATACCCATGTGCTGGTGAATCAGATCCGCGGCGACAAGTACAAGAAGAAGGCCGCCCTCAACGAGCTGTGGAAAGGCCAGACCGGTGCGGTGTACTGGCACGGCCATCACGGCGGCGCCTATGCGAACCATCTCCGTAAAGCGGCTTATCGAGCCTTCATCGAAGCCGAAAAAATTACACGAAACGCCGGTATGTTCATGCCGGCGATCATTGCTACGGACTACGACATGGACGGCCATGACGAGTATCTGTATCAGGGCAAGGTGCTCAACGCCTTTGTCCACCGAATGGGGGCTATTCTTCTGGAGCTGGACTATCTGCCGAAGAGTTGGAACTATCTTGACACGATCGCCCGCTGGCCCGAGCGCTACCACAGGTACAAATACGAAGGCTGTGACTGGTATATGCGCAAAGGATTCATCGATCACTTCTTTGCTCCGAACACGACCCTCGAGAAGTTCGACAGGATGAGCTACCAGGAGATGGGGGATTTCATCGATCAACCCTTCGAGTTGGAGGAGCTCAAACGGGAGCAGCGGAAGTTGATAATGCTTCGCCACGGACAGGTCCGAATCAAACGCAAGAGCTATCCCGTCACGTTGAGAAAGAGCTATCGTTTTAAGGAGAACGGGATCGAGTTGTCCATAGCGGTCATAAACGGCGGATCCGCTCCTATTGAGCTTTGGTACGGCCTGGAGTTCAATCTGGCCTTGGCAGGCAAGGGAGATAAATTTTCTGATTTCTCGGTACAGATCGGAGAAAAAGAAAAACGGGTGAGCTGCGAGGCGACGGCTCTCGATTCGATCAATAGCGTGTGGATAGATGACAAGGCGAACGGTGTGCGCTTGAGCTTGGGGGCGGACAGGGCGTTTTCTCTCTGGAGCCTGCCCGTGGAGACCGTATGCTACGAGCGGGAAAAACGGACTACCCTATACCAGGGTTCATGCTTTGTATCCCAGTGGGAGATCAACCTGCAACCGGAACAGCAGGACGAATTGAAAGTCAGTATAGATTTGCGTAAGGGATAGCTTTTTTTACGGCTTGTTCCAAAGCCGGCGGAAGCAGGACTCGAGCCAGGGTTGGACCGGAGCGTAGAGCTCGTCCTGGGCTAGAACAAACTCCAGAAGAGCCTCCTCGTACAAACCTTGAAAATAGTAGGTCTGAGCAAGGTAAAAACGCACCCGGGCTTCGGTATATGCGGACCGCCGGAGGTTCAGGAAACCCTGCAGTTTTGTTTCAGCGCCCTGATAATCGCCGGTCAAGAGATATTCCCGCAGGATCTTCTGCAGACTCGCCGACTCGCCTGCGGCCAACGTGCTCTTATCCTCAGGCAGGATGACAACGGATCTCTGCTTGGCCTCAAGCGGGGGAGCATCAGACAGGATTCGAGCAATCGCCGCTTGAGTTTCGGGATCCAGCTGCTGCACGGCTTGAGGAAGGGCGAACCTTCCGCTTGAACTCCGGCGGAGCTGCAGATAGGGAAGGGTGACGGATGGCTGGGTTGGAGAGATCGACCGTATCCGGGCGGCCGTCTCACCTTTTGTCGCCGCCGGCGGCAGGGCAACCCGTTCCACCTCGAGGGGAACGGTAACCGGCCGATCGGTACTGTTCTGGCCCGCTACCAGCTCTTGCCTGCCCAGCTTGAACATATCGGTGTCGATCACGGCGTAGTAGGCCTCTACCCCGGGAATCGGATAGTCGGTGAAGCGGGTGGTGCCCGCCTCGAGGTGAATCGGAGCAAGGGCTTCGAGCAGGTCCTCGGTACTGCGCATCGGGGTGTTGCTTCGAAACAGCAGCAGGTCTCTATCCGGATTCGAGGATTGGAACATGACCTGAATCGAATCTTCTACGATCATCGCCTGAATGCCGGTTACTTGAGAGGCGATGCTTTCCACAGAGGGTAGAATCGAAATTTGAGCACCCTCAGCGGTCTTGTTTCGAAAAGGCACGAACAATTCATGGAGCTTGCCCCTTGCCTCTTCTATCAATACGGCGTAATAGTAGGGACGAACCTTCGGCGGGGTGTCCTCGTAGCTCTCCCGGTCGGGGGCCAGCCTGGCAAGAAGTTGAGCCTGATCGAGGTTTTCCCGTCCTATTTCTTCTGAATGCCTGTACAGGAGAACAAACCCTTCAAGGTCTTTGGGGTTCCGCCAGGTCAGCAGTATATGGGAGTCAGCGGCTTTGGCTTTGAGTTTCGATACGAAAGGGGTGGCTGCCTCGGTTCCTGCTTCCTGGGTGAATCCGGCGATGCAGAGGTGAAATACGAGAAGAAGCAGGATCACTTTCTTCATACACGTTACTCATCGGCGAAGATTTTTCATAGTTTGACACAAAATAGGAGAATCTTTAAACTTAATCAAGATGTTTGTAGCGGTGTCTTGCGATCTAGGCAGCGAAAATCATCGGGATCGAGTGCATTCAACCTTTCAGGAATATGGTTTCAAGAAGGTGCACGAAGGCCTGTACGAGTCTCTAAGGATAAACGAGCGGGGACTGCTTCGTCTGAAGAGGGAGCTGGATCGTCTGACCGATTCCTACGACTGCTTGCGTTTCTATCAGTACCCCATGGAAAACACCCTGGTCATCTCCGTTCTGAAAGAGAAGAAATGGCGTAAGACCGTGGTAAACACCAGCAGAGGGGCTGGTTCCCGATCCGATTCTTAAAACCAAGGAAGGCTGGTAATGATTGAAGAGTTACAGACTGAAATTGACCGTCTCGAGGAAGACATCGAAGAATCTTGGAGGCATCTTTGACCCCGAAGGGCTGAACTCTAAAATTCACTCCTTGGAGCAACAGACAGCGGCAGCCGATTTCTGGCAAAACCGTGAGCACGCAGAGAACATAATGAGCACCCTGAAGCGACTAAAGAGTATCTACGATCCGTGGCGAGAGCTGAAGAATAGTTACCAGGATGTGAAAGAACTGTTCGAGCTGGCCGCGGAAGAGGCCGATGAATCTGTGGCGGAAGAGATCAGGGCCGACGTGAAGAGGCTGCAGGGAAAATTTGAACAACTGAAGCTCCTCCAGCTGCTGGGAGAAGAGAACGATCCGCTTTCCGCTTTCGTGACCATTCACTCCGGTGCCGGGGGAACCGAAGCCTGCGACTGGGTGAGCATGCTTCTGCGCATGTACACGCGTTGGGCCGAGAATCACGGCTTCAAAACCGCCATCATCGATATGTCGGAGGCTGAAGGCGGAATCAAGTCCGTAACCGTGGAGATGACCGGAGAATACGCCTTCGGATTATTCAAAGCCGAGACGGGAGTGCACAGACTCGTCCGCATATCCCCCTTCGATGCTTCCCGAAGAAGGCATACCTCCTTTGCATCGGTTTTCACAACCCCGGTAATCGATGACACCATCGACGTGGAGATCAACACGGAGGATCTGCGAATCGACACCTATCGTGCCGGAGGAGCCGGGGGACAACATGTGAATAAAACGGATTCTGCTGTACGGATCACCCATCTGCCGACCGGAATCGTGGTACAGTGCCAAAATGAACGGAGCCAACATAAGAACAAGGCCATGGCCATGAAGGTGCTCCGTTCCCGGCTCTACGAGCACTTCAAGGAGCAGCAGGACGAGGAGAGACGAAAACTGGAGAGCGAGAAGAAAGATATCGCCTGGGGCAGTCAGATCCGTTCGTATGTCTTTCATCCGTACTCGATGGTGAAGGATCACAGAACCAAGATCGAGGCGGGGAATGTCCAGGCTGTGATGGACGGTGATATCGACCAATTCATCGAGGGCTATCTCATGCGCGCCGCAGGGGCCAAGAAACAGTGGGCATAAATATCCTCATTGCCGATGATCTCCAATTCATCAAGCTCGTGCTTAGAGATCTCTTAGAAAAGGCCGGTTTTCGCGTTGTAGGGGAAGCCTCCAACGGCGAGGAGGCGGTGGAGTTGTTTCAAGACAAGCGCCCCGATGTCGTGCTCATGGATATCACCATGCCGAAGATGGATGGATTGACCGCCCTGAAAAAGATACTGAAAACCGATCCGGGTGCGAATATCATTATGTGTTCCGCCCTGGGACAGCAAACCCTGATCGTTCAGGCGCTGCAGATGGGCGCCAAGGATTTTATCGTCAAGCCCTTTCAGCCCGAACGGGTAATCAACTCGATCAAGAAGACCCTCGATATCGAATGAAGGTCCTTGCACTCCTCCTGCTTGCAGCCGTACCGATCACGGTTTGCCCCCAAGACAACATCCCCGTCGATGACAGGGAGTATTGGACCGTTGGGGTGGCCGCTTTCGAGGGCAAGGCCCTAAGCCAGGAGAACCTCTACCTGAGTCAAAGCTTTCCCCTCTTGATTCGCGAACGTCTGGAGATGATTCCGACCCATTTCTTCAGCGACGCTGAGGCGAAAGGCTATCGAAAGCGGATCATTCGGAGGGAGCAGCAACGCCTGGCAGAGCTCATCAGCGCCGACCGGCGTGCGCGGGATGAGCTGTTCTTCACCCCCGGTAAAGGGGAAGACAAGGTTGTTTTTTATGAGGACCGAATAGCCGCAAAACTCCTCGCCCTCAATGATCTGCGGGAGCTGAATCCGGAGGCAATTGTCCTGCCGGAGAGCAAACCCCTGCGTTTTGCTTCAGGAGCAAACGGACGGTTGATCTTCGACCAGCCCGTCCGCAGCCCGCTTCAGTTGACCAGGCAGGAGAACCTGGATTCACTGCTTTGGGGCCGCTTTGAAGAGATTCAGGGTTATATTTACTTCGAGGTAATTTTTTTCGATGCCGCCCTGGGGGAGAATGTGTTTTCCTACAGCGATGCGGTGCTGCCAACTGAGTTGTACGAGATATTCGATGAGCTGACCGATGAACTTGCTTCGATCCTGTGGGGGCGGGACTGGGCCTCCCTGCGGGTGGACACGGAACCGCCGAGAGCCTCGGTCTGGCTTGATGACAGCTTTCAGGGACGCACTCCTCTCGAGATACCCTATCTGATTCCTGGAAGCAGGGAACTGAGGGTACAGGCGCCCGGGTATCAATCCGTGGTTCGATTGATCTCCCTTGATCCCTATACCGAGGCGGTACAGCAGATCGTGTTGCCTCCGGAACCCGGCGATTCCTTCGAATTGGACAGCGAACCGGAAGGGGCGGCGGTATACGAGGGATCGCAGTGGCTTGGCGCCACCCCCCTGTCCGTGGGAAAACCGGATGACCTGAACCGCTTTCTCCTGCGCAAGGAGGGATACCTCGATTTTCCCCTGTATGCCGGTTCGGGGGTGGCCGAAACGGTAACCGTTCCTCTTACCTTGGATGAAATCGATCCCCTGCAAATCCAAAACCAGAGACGGGACGAGCTATACAGGGCTTTCGGATTCTTCGCCATATCCATCCCGATTCCACTGTTCTTTTGGGGGTTTGCGAATGATTACGCTGTGGGGTACAGCCTGGCCATCAACGATCTCAATTTCGATGAGGCAGACCGCTTCAATGCTGCCGGCCTGGTGTTTTACTACGGCTACTGGGGAACCCTGGCCGTCAGTACCTCTCTGTTCGTAAACATGATGGTACGCCTGGTCCGCTATCTTCGAGCCGCGGATCGGAAAGCCTAGCTTCGGGGAGTTTTTGGTGATGAGGAAGTTTGCTTTGGGCGGTAAGCTCCGCAACCTCTTCGGTGCCGTGAATGTGGAGTTCTACGATGAACTCGAAGATATTCTGATCGAGGGCGATATCGGCCCGGTAACCGCCGCCAGGATCATCGAGTCCCTCCGGGGGGAGATCCGCGGTACGGGGAAAAAGGATAGGGATCGGCTTTCCGGGATTCTTAAGTTCCAGCTGGGATCAACTCTGCGGGTTGAGCCTCTATCCCTGATCGAAAATACGACGAACCTGCTGCTGATTCTGGGCGTCAACGGTGTGGGAAAAACGACCACGATCGCCAAGTTGGCTAATTTTTTTAGAAGGCAGCAAGGAAAGACGGTGCTCCTCGCCGCGGCGGATACTTTTCGAGCCGCAGCCGTCGATCAGCTCGTTCTGTGGGGTAAACGGATCGGTGTGAACGTGTTCCGCAAGGATCCTGGAGCCGACCCAGGCGCGGTGGTGTATGAAGCCATTTCCAGCGCAGAAGCAAATCGGACCGATCTGGTCATAGCCGACACGGCGGGTCGGATGCACAACAAGGCTCATCTGGTAAGGGAGCTGGGAAAAATCAACAGGATTGCCGGTAACCGCATCTCCGGATCTGCCTACAAAAAAATCCTGGTACTCGATGCCACAACCGGACAGAATGCACTGCGCCAGGCAGAGGTGTTTCAGGAGGCGATCGGTGTGGACAGCATCATCCTGGCAAAGTATGACTCGACGGCAAAAGGTGGAATCGTGGTCGCCATATCCAGCGATTTGGGTATTCCTTTTTCATTCATGGGAGTGGGCGAGAAGGTAGAGGATCTTGTACCTTTTGATAGGGAACTATACCTGAACAGCTTGATCGGAAGCTAATGATCGACCTGTCCGTTTCCAGAATCTCCTCAGTCTTCGTTTTTCTGATTCTCGCCGTTCTGCCGTCTTTTCCACAAGACTCCTCGGTACGTTATTACACCTCCAATGATTTGGGAATGGCTCTTGAAGAAATCGGTTGGTACCAGCGGGACGAGTTTCCCTACCTGCTCGTTGTGCAGAAGGGGGACCAGTGGGAGAAGCGCACCCTGCTGCATAGGGGTGAGGAGATCCGCCGTTGGGAGGTTGGAGCGCAGGAGGAACGAGTTTTTGATGGTGGGGTGATCCAGGAGCGGTTCCGGTACGATCAATCGGGTAGGTTGACGGAGGAGCAGCTCTTTCAGGACGGGGAACCGAGCCGGCGCAAGGTCTATCATTACAGGGGAGCAGTCCTTGCCCTGACGGAGACTTTCGATTCAAAGGGCGAGCTCCTATTCAGGGACGCCTATTATCTGTCACCGGGTGGGGAGCTGCGACGTGTCAGCCGGGAGGAGAGGGAACGTCAAACCACCCAGGAGTTGGCTCTGAGCGGCGGAGGCGGCATTCTGGCGGAAGAGCGTTACGGAAATGTCCGGGACAGAAAGGTCAGTCGCTACGATCTGGAAGGAAGGCTGACCGAGCGGGAGAGGTGGAGCCAGGGAGAGTTGATCGAACGGGAACGCTTCGAATACCGTGGGGACGGAGACGCGTTGGTGCGCTCGCAACTGGAGCAGTTGCAGCTCAGGCGTACGATTCGGCGTAGTTACGATGAGCAGGGCAGACTGATCCGCAGTGTGGTGGAACAGGAGGGTGATGAGATCGAACAGACCGTCCACCTTCGGGATGAGACGGGGGCAATCGTGGAAACCACCAAGCGGAGTGTACGGGGACTCGAGCATTGGTTGTTCGATTACGGTCCGCAGGACACCCTTAGGCGGGAGGAGTACCGGATTCGGGGTGCTCTGGAAAGAATAACGATCTATTCAACCGACAGCGGGGAAAGCTCCCGCACAGAAGAGCTGTACAGAGAGGGACAGATCTTCATGAGGATCTACTTCGAAGGAGAAGAAAAGGTGAAGGAAGAGTTTCTTCGCAACGGGGAGGTCATTCGGGAGCGGCAGCTGCAATGAGGTACAGTTTTATTGCCTTTATGGGCTTTCGTTACTTTCGATCCAGGCGTCGCGGGGTCGGAGCCACCTCCACCGTGCTTTCGATTCTGGGTCTTGCCGTCGGGGTGATGGCCCTTACGGCCGTGATGGGGGTGATGAACGGTTTTCAGCTCGGTTTTATCGAGAGTATCCTGGAGATCAGCTCATACCATATACAGATAGAAGAGGTTCGAGGTGGCGGCACCGGCCCTGCGCTTGTGGACGTCCTGGACCGGCTGCGCGCTCAGCCCGATGTCCGATCCGTGGTACCCTTCAGCGAACACCAGGTGATCATCCAGGGCAGGTTTACCGAGCTGCGGGGTTGTCTGATTCGTGGAGTGCCCCCTGAGGTTGAGCAGCTGGATCCTACGTTTATGCGGACCCTGGAGATCGTGGCCGGAGATTTCGGGATAGATCGACCGGGAGCTCTCGTGCTTGGAGTCGAGCTGTCCCGGCATCTGGGTGTGAGTGTGGGTGACAGCGTGTCGATCCTGTCACTGGAAGGCCCCTCCTTCGGCGATCTCCAGCCTTCACGCCGCTTCTATCAGGTAGTCGGACTGTTTCGAAGCGGGTATTACGAGTTCGATCTTGGCTGGGCCTTCTTCTCCCTCGAGGAAGGGTCCGCCCTCAACTCTGGGACTCCCGCTCCGCTCACCATCGGCGTGAAGATTCAGAATCGCTTCCGGGATCAACAGGCTGTCAGGGAGATTCAGAATGTCCTGGGCAGTGAGAAATACAGAATCGTCAGCTGGAGGGAATTCAATCGGGCGTTTTTCGGAGCTCTGCGAATGGAAAAAGTCATGATGACCGTGCTGATCGGGCTCATCTTCGTTGTAGTGGGCTTTAACATCCATCACAGTCTGCAGAGGGCCGTCCGGGAGCGATTCGAGGAGATCGGCTTGTT
>JAGLQP010000359.1 GCA_023136785.1 Spirochaetales bacterium | reverse complement strand
GGCGAAGATGTCCCTCACTCTGTTCTGGAACTCCCGCAATGCAGGCTATCTGCTGCGATCGCTGAATGGAAGCAACAGATCAAAGAGCAAGGTCGATCTGTTGCTCGAGGTAGGCCCGGAACCGCAATTTCATAATCCCGAGCGTTCCGATTCAGCAGGTACAGAGGAGGGTGTCAGAACGATTCGATGGGGATGGCGTCGGGATGGAGCCGAGCTGTTGATTCCTCTGGACAGATCGATCTGGTTTTCCGGATACAGCGAATTATCGGGGAGAGCCCCCCGTAGGGCCGGCGTGCCCTCGCGGGAGGCATTCAAAAACCTTATAATATGGTAGAATAGATCGTGTAACCGCAAATCGGAGGTGATAGGAATGAAGAAGATAGTTATCCTCATTATGGCAGGGCTGGTTGTACTGCTGATCTCCTGCGCCACCCCCCCGGAGCAGCCGGTGGATACAACGGCGCCTCTGCCGGAGAAGGAGTTGGAGGAAGCCAAATCCTTAAAAACACGGGTGGACAACAACGGTCTGTCCGAATTCGCATCGGAAGACTACCAGCAGGCCGAGAAGAGTCTCCAGGAGGGGGAAGCGGCTTACAGTAAGGACAACACCACGGCCAAGAAAGCTCTTACTGCGGCGATTCAGTCCTACAAGACGGTGATCTCCAAGGCCTTCCCGCTGAAAACAGACAGATCTCAAGCAGAGGTCGACACGATCAAGGCCAACGCCGAAAGCCTCAAAGCGCCGGTGGCCATGAAAGAGGAGTACACCGCAGCCAAGGCCAAATACGACGAGGCGGTGGCAGCCAAAGATGCCGGCAACTTTGAACAGGCGATCTCTCTGTTTGCCGAGGCCAAATCCCTTTTCCAAGACGTGTATGAAAAGACCAAGGAAAAAAAGGAAGCAGCCGAGGCTGAGATCAAGTCTGCTCAGGAGGGCATCAAGGACGCTGAGGAAATGGCCAAAGCCGCCGATGAAGAGATTCGAGGCGGAGAGTGAGTAAAGGAGGAACTGTATGAACAAGACAATCGTGATGGGTTTGTTGATTCTGGGACTCCTGGTCCTGGCCTCCTCTGCTTCAGCCCAGTCCCTGTTGGACAATCCGGACTATAATAAGGCGGTGGAGCTGCAGCGTCAGGCCGAAGCGGCCTATGCGGAAGGCGACTATGACAAGGCCAAGGAGTATTCCGAGCAGGCCAAGATCTATATCGAGAGATCGAACACCTATGTCAATGATAGGCTTCTCATCTACCGGGCCAACAGCCTGCTCAAGAGGGCCCAGGAGCGGGTCTCCTACTTCAAGTCGGTGGGGGTTCAGCCGGACTATCAGGGCTACCTGGCTCAGGCGGAAAAAGATCTGGCTCAGGCGAAGCGCAGCTATGATGCGGGCCGCTACGAGGAGAGCATCGAGTTTTCTAAGAAGGTGCTGGCCGGAATTGCGGTGATGAAGACCGTTCAGATGAAATAGGTTCGCCAACGGTTGGCGGGCGCTTACGCCGTGCCTGAAGCCTCAACTGAGTGTGTATCTAAAATTTCTCTGACTCTTCGCGGCAGGGCGTTGGAGCCGAAGGGCTTCTGAAGGAAGATCTTTTTTCCGTCCCCGATATGCTGTAGCGGTATAAAATCCTCGGGATACCCGGAGATGAAGAGAACCTGAATATCCGGGTGGAACCTTTGCACAGCCTCCCAAACTTTGCTGCCGTTCATGTCCGGGATCCCGACATCGGTGACCAACAGGTCGATTGAAACCCCAGCCTGTTTGCTCACAGCAATGGCTGCTTCCCCGCTGTTCGCCGTAAGTACTGTGTAGCCTTCGCGCGCGAGCATGCTTTCGATTATATTGAGTACTTGTTGTTCATCCTCCACGACCAAGACGGTTTCCGTGCCGCTGAAATGTTCCTCCGGCGCTGCCTGGGTAGGGCTTTCCATCGGTTTCTCATCGATACGGGGAAAGTAAAGCTTGAACGTCGTACCGCGTCCTGGTTCGCTGTAGACGTAGATGAAACCATGGCTTTGCTTGATGATTCCGTACACGGTAGCCAATCCTAAACCCGTTCCTCTTCCGCTTTCCTTGGTAGTAAAAAATGGCTCGAACAGGTGGGACTTTACCTCCTCGGTCATTCCGCTGCCGGTGTCGCCGAGGGACAGCATCACGTACCGGCCGGGACGCATTTCGGGTCGAGGTTTCAAGGAATCTTCTGAAAAATGGACGTTCTCCGTCCCTATGATGAGCTTTCCCCCTTCTTCCATAGCGTCCTTAGAGTTAACCGCCAGGTTCAGAATTACCTGCTCCAGCTGGCTTGCATCCGCATGGACGAAACATAAATTCGGGCTCGGCCTTTTCACAATCTCGATGTTTTCACCGAGCAGACGTTTCAGGATGGAATCCAACCCGTCGACAAGTTCGTTCAGATCTATCACCTTGGGTTCTAGACGCTGCTTGCGGCTGAAGGCGAGCAAGTTTTGGGTGAGGGTGGAGGCTTTTTGCGCTGCTTCTCGAATCGCCTGGGCGTTCGAGGTGACAACGAAGTTTTTTAACTCGTCCCTTTCGAGAAGCTCCGTGTACCCGAGGATGACGGTGAGAAAATTGTTGAAATCGTGGGCGATTCCTCCGGCCAGTCTGCCGACTGCCTCCATCTTTTGCGCCTGGAAGAACTGCGCCTCGAGACGTTTCCGTTCCGTAATATCGCTGATAAATGCAAGAACCGCATTCCTGCCATTCCGCTTTATCGGTTCATGGTTGAGTTCCAGCCATTTCAAATTTCCTTCTTTGTCTAGAATGCGAAATGAGTAGGGACTGACCGGTTGCTCGCTCCGTCGTGATTTTTTGCATTCCGATAGTATCACTTCCCGATCATCAGGATGGATCAGGTCGATCCAGGATAGGAGCCGTATCTCGGTCCTTGAATATCCGGAAAGCTCAAGAGCTCTCGTATTGCAGAACTTGATCCT
>JAGLQP010000358.1 GCA_023136785.1 Spirochaetales bacterium | reverse complement strand
GTTTAGTACAATAATACAAGTTTGGCAAGGGAAAAATGAAAAAAAATCAACCTGCCGGCTTCAACACCAGCCGGGTCTCCGCCTCGGCCTCGACCCGCTTCCGGCTCCAGAGCATCGGGTGGTACTGCCCCGCGCTCCAGAGGGGGAGGAAATCCTTGTAGTGTTTGCTGGCGGGATGACCGGACTGCCCGGTGGCGTGAATCCATAGAGCCTTGTCCAAATCGGCAAAATCGACAAGATGGCGCCAGCCGGCGCTGTAGCTGCTGCCCTTTCGAGGAGGCACCGTACGCAGAGGGGGACACTGCCAGATCGTATCTGCGCTCCCTCCGTAGGGTACCGGTTTGGGATTGAAGATCAGGTTGAAGGGTTTCCGGCTGCCGATGGGATGGTTGAACCAGGCCTTGTGGAAGCCGCCATATTTCCATCTGTCGGGATGTGCTCCACCCTGTCGGGACAAGAAGCACAGGGCATTCTTCAACGACACCGCGAGGACCTGTTCCCTGCTCCTTCTCTGCCCTTCCGGAATCATCAGCCAGCTGCCATCGTCTTGTTCGAGGATATCGAGAAGAACCAGATGGCTGTAGTCCATGTAGTGGGAGATCGAGCTTAAAGGTTGCAGGCCACTGCCGCAGTAGAAATCCGTCAGATCCCCGAGCCACGGTTCGAATACGGTGCGTTTGGCGTAATATTCGCTGACCGCGTATACCGCCGCTGCAGCAGAATCGGGAGCCATCTCCCCCCGCCAGCCTTTGAGCAGCTCTAAAGCAGCTCCCGCCATGGCCTGATCAGACGCCAATGCTCCCTGTTTCAGGATCCCACCGGCCAGGGAGGTAACCAGCGCGGCGAAGCGCCGCCCGGGCTCGGAGTGGAGATCGACCTGCATGCGGGCGAAATCTTCGAGGGAGAGCCTCTTCTTGGCCAGAAGGAGTTCTTCGATGCGAGCGGCCCGGTTCCCGTTAGCGGTTCCGAGGCCGACGTAGTAGGGATACTCCCGGCCTACAACCTGGTTGTTGGCTGTGATTAGATAACCCCCTTTGGGATTGTACTCCCGGGGCATCTTCTCCCAGGGAATCCAGTCCTTCCACTCATACTCATCATTCCAGCCAGGAACCGGTGTCAGGCCGATTCCCTTTTCACGGATCGGTACTCTTCCGGTTAGGGCATAACCGATATTCCCCAGTCGATCCGCATACAGGGCGTTCTGGGAGGGCGTGCCCCACAGAGCTATAGCCGCACAGAACTCGGACCAGCTCCCGGCCTGATCCATCCGCAGCACCGCTTCGATCGGATCCGAACCTTCGGATCCCGCCCAGCGAAGGGCAAATCGAAGGTTCTTCGCATCGGATTCGATACGGAGCAGCCCACCCACCGCGGGGCCGTGGCGGGTCAGGATCACCTCAACCCGACGGGATTCCTTCTCCCCTTTGACCCGGATCTCCTCGAAGATTCGCTCGGCCTTTCGCCACTTGCCGCGATACTTGTATTCGAGCGTATCCTTTGGGTTGAACCGCTCCAGATACAGATCCTGGACGTCGGCAAGGGAAGTGGTGAACCCGAAGGTGATCTTTGCATTGTGACCGACCACGACTCCCGGCACACCCGGAAAAGTAGCTCCGGTAGCCTCGAGATCCGGACAAACCAGATGACAGGCGTGCCAGAGGCAGGGCATGGTCAGGCCAAGGTGGGGGTCATAGGCGAACAGGGCTTTCCCCGTCACGGACCTCCGACCGCGAACAGCCCAGCTGTTGCTCCGTCCGGACAGGGCATCGGCGGGAAACCAGGATTCCACGTTGCGGAACGCTTCCAGTACCTGTTCCGCCGCCTGGATTACCTTTTGCTCGGCCAGAATCACGGGGTTATCCTGCGGATACCCGCCAAACAGCCGCGCCGCTCGTTCCGGACCCACCTTTCCGACCAGAGCGGCGTTGAGGAGTTCCGTAGCCCAGTTCGCCGAGAGCTGCCAGGCCTGCATCTTGATCCAGGCCAGAGTATCCAGCGGCTGCCAGGGTTCGGGCTTGAATCCGAGCAGGATAAACTCCAGGGGCAGTTTTCTAGAGTTCCCGTCAATGTAGGTATTCACTCCCCGGGCATACGCATCGAGAAGGGAGCGACTTTCAGGAGACAGACAGGAAAGATCGTTCGCAGCAGCCCTGGCAATCCCGACGGTGCGCACGAAGCGGTCCGATTCGAAGGCCGCCTTGCCGAAGATCTCCGACAGCCGCCCATTGGCCAGACGGCGGTTCAGCTCCATCTGCCAGAGCCGGTCCTGAGCCTGTACGTACCCTTGAGCGAAGAACAGGTCCTCCAGACCGGCTGCGTAGATATGGGGAACACCCCAGCGATCCCGGATGATCTCGACCTGTTCCTTCAATCCGACGATCTCAGCCGTCCCTTCGACCTGGGGAAGAGGAAGTCGGAAACGGTGACGAAGGTAGAGAAACGAGGCTAACAATGCCAACACCACAGCCCCGCCAATGAGTAGAAGGAGAATCACGCAGACAGATTATACCGCCTGCAAGGAAACTATAACAGCCCCATCCGAAAACCGAAGCTGATGCGCGCGGCCAGTCCGGCTTCCACATCCGAGGAAATAAACCACAGCTGCAGCTCTGAATAGAGGGAGTAGGTATTGAAGAAACGCCAGTCAGGGATCTCGAAGCGGGCAAATTCGAGCTGGGTCACAACCGCGGCCAATATCAGACCTTCGTCCGTGAAAGCAATACTATCCTCGGACATCGTGAAGTAGGAAAAGTTGGCACCGATCGCAAGGGCAACGGAGAAAAAGTCCCACGAGGGCCCGAAGAAATAGCTGAACGGAACGACAGCAATATTGGCGAGCAGCTTGGCCCCGATTACCAGCCCGGTAAAACGTCCGGTAGGTGACATTCCCACCTGAAGTTGCAGCTTTACATTGTCGTCGAAAAAGGTCAGCCCCAGTCCGAGATCGGCATAGGTGGC
>JAGLQP010000357.1 GCA_023136785.1 Spirochaetales bacterium | reverse complement strand
TCGGTTCCTATCCCGCGCTGCGGCTGGGGACCGCCTTTTCTAACCCCGTTTCCTACAAGATCCAGATGCAACCGATTGCGGGGGTTTCGAGGGATCTGTCGTGGAGCTCTCTCGCGGCCCTGTCCGGTATCTCCCGTGGCAGCGGGATTCCCAATTTGGCCGACTACTTGAGTCATCGTGCATATCAGGAGTCCCTGATCTTCGGGCGCTCCTATGCCTTCCCGAGGATGGGCGAACGTATTGTCATTTCCGACTATCACGTCGATTCTAAAAGCTACCGGATACAGAAGGCCTTTCGGGTAGTCAAGCAGTTCAAGGAATCATGGCTCCAAGGCACCCTTGGCGCGGCGGCGCCGGGTAGCCTCCCCCGGCTGTTCGCGGACCAGGAAATTGCCGGTACAGTGGAGACGATCGCCGCAACAGAACCGATCGGCAGAGCCGGGTTCGGCACCCTCCTGGTCCTCTTGTTTTTGTTTAGCTTTCTTGTTCCCCAGTATTTCAATTTGACAGCATCTGTATTGTATGCTACTAGGAGGCTGACGCTTAGGAGGCACTGACAGGCAGTATGGCTTCGAAGATACGCACCTTT
Organism: Spirochaetales bacterium; assembly: GCA_023136785.1. Lineage (GTDB taxonomy): Bacteria > Spirochaetota > Spirochaetia > SZUA-6 > DRHE01 > JAFGQJ01. Next base: position 2,373 of record JAGLQP010000357.1, on the reverse strand, counting down.
CCCGGGGGGGGAGTCCATCCCCATGATTACAAGTATTTGAGCAATGATATTCCAATCCGCAACGCTCCTATTCCACCGGAAGCGGTGATTGCCCTGCAGCAACACATGGGAGCGCCGGCTCAGTGTTTGGTAGCACCGGGAGATGAAGTGCGGGAAGGAATGTTGATCGGAAAGGCTCAAGGAGTGTTTTCCGCAAACGTTCATGCCTCGATCCCCGGCAAGGTAAAGGAAATCAGGGATATCTACCTTGCCACAGGAATCCGCAGCAAGGCTGTGGTCATAGAGTTCGAGGGAGAGTTCGAGACTGGCGGGACTGCCGAAGGGGACTGGCGGAGCAAGGACCCGCAGGAGCTCATGCAATTGATTCGGGATCAGGGGATCGTGGGGCTGGGGGGCGCGACATTTCCCACCCCGATCAAGTTCACGATTCGTGAAGGCAACAAGGTCGAGTTTTTCGTGATCAACGGTGTGGAGTGTGAGCCTTTTCTGACCTCCGATCATCGTCTGATGGTCGAAAAGACCGAAGGCCTGCTCACGGGTGTCGAGATCGTGAGTCGTATACTTTCTCCGCGGCGGGTATTGATCGGTGTGGAAGAAAATAAACCCGACGCCATCGAGACGCTCAACCGGGAGATTAGCAAAAAAAGGCTGAGTATAGAGGTAGTGGTTCTGAAGACGAAGTATCCTCAAGGGGATGAGAAACAGCTGCTGAAGGCCTTGATACACCAGGAGGTGCCCTCCGGAGGTCTGCCCCTGGACATCGGTGCGGTGGTCTCCAATGCCGGTACGATTTACGCGATATACGAAGCGGTGGCGCTGGGCAAGCCGCTCATCGAGCGGATCGTGACCGTCACCGGTCCAGCCCTGAAGAGTCCGGCGAACTTCAAGGTTCGGATCGGAACACCCGTAGGGAACCTCTTGGAGGAGTGCGGCGGCTTCATTTCCACCCCCGGAAAGATCGTTGCCGGCGGACCGATGATGGGTTTCGCCCTGGCGGATCCGGGTGTACCGGTTGTGAAAGGAACCTCCGGAATCCTCGCCCTGTCGGAAAAGCAGACCCGGCCCGGGTTGCAGACCCCCTGCATAGGATGTGGGCGCTGCGTCGTGGCCTGCCCTTTCGGTCTGAGTCCCACCGCCCTGTACAAGTGGATCGACCACCAGGAGTACGATGAAGCGATGTCTGCAGGACTTATGGATTGCAAAGAGTGCGGCTGCTGCAACTATGTTTGCCCAGCCCGGATACCTCTCGTGCAGGGCATGAAGCTGGGAAAAATCCTGGCACGAAAGAAAAAGGGCTGAACTATGGCAGATGTAAAAACCTCTTGGAGCGCCCGCGTTACCGTGTCCCCTCACCTCCACGAAGGAAGCACAACGGCGAAGATCATGATCAGCGTGATCCTGTGCCTGCTGCCCGCCGGGCTTTGGGGTGTCCTTGTCTTCGGTCTCTATTCGCTGTACGTGGTGCTGGTATCCGTAGCGGCGAGTGTGCTTACCGAGTTCGTTATTAGCCGTCTACAGGGTCGTTTCACTCTCAACGACTGGAGTGCCGTGCTTACAGGAGTACTGATTGGCTACAACATGCCCCCTTCGGTTCCCCTCTACATACCGATAATTGCATCTGTATTTGCCATCGCAGTGGTAAAGATGGCCTTCGGGGGCTTGGGCCGCAATTGGATGAATCCCGCCCTTGCCGGCCGGGTTTTCGTTACCTTCTCCTGGACAGGCTTTATGACCCGCTGGCAGGCTCCTCTGAACTGGAGCGCCGATGCGGTAACCAGTGCTTCGGTGCTTGGATTCGTGAAGTCCGGTTTATTGTTCTTCGAAGGCTCGGTACGGGGTCCGATCGAGTTTCTGGCCTTGAAAGGTTATCCGACCAGCGGTGTCGGTACCGCTGGGAGTGGGGGTGTGCCGGCGCTGCTCGCCCCTTTAGGCAGAATGTTCCCGACCGGGTACGGAGATCTTTTCCTGGGTAATATCCCGGGCTGCATCGGCGAGGTGTCCGTCCTGCTTCTCCTTCTTGGGAGCATCTATCTGTTTGTAAAAAAAATCATCACCTGGGAAATTCCCGTGTCGTACATCGGCTCGTTTTCCCTGTTGATCTGGTTTCTCGGCGGCAGACCTTTTGGCGGCGGGTTGTTCACAGGGGACCTGCTCTTTCACCTGATGGCGGGGGGGCTGATGCTCGGTGCTCTTTATATGGCTACAGACATGGTGAGCTCTCCCCTGACCCGCAAGGGAATGATCATCTACGGAGTGGGTGCGGGTTTTCTCACCTTTTTGATCCGCATCTACGGATCGTTTCCCGAGGGAGTGTCCCTGGCCATCATCATCATGAATATGTTTGTTCCGCTGATCAACCGCCTGACCCCCCCC
>JAGLQP010000356.1 GCA_023136785.1 Spirochaetales bacterium | reverse complement strand
TTGCGGCTCACAAATATCGATGAACGAGAGGACGAGGAGAATGTGTACATACAGGCCGAACTCGAGTTCGATTCGATAGACGCGGTAAACGCACTCGGCCGGGCGGGGGAGATTGGTATCAGTCTGGAGAACCGGGGCGAAACCAACATCTTTCGCCAGGTAATTTTTGCCGGTCAGGAGGGCGAGGAAATCACCGAGGATTCTCTGGAAATGATCGAAACGTTCTTTCAAGGATACGATCTGGTCTATGCGATAACCGTGCCATCACAGGTAAAGAGCCATTCCCTGGGGGACCTATCCGCGGACGGCCGAACCGTTACCTACACGATTACAGTTCCCGAGATACTCAAGCGCTCCCAGCCTCTCGTTTTAGAAGTAGTCTGGTAACCGGAGGGAATAGTATGAAAGGCAATCTCGTGAAATCAATACTCATTCTTGCACTTGCGATTGGTTTCGGGGGATGCATGACCGCACCACCTCCTGCTCAGAAGCTTGAAGGCGGTGAGTCCTCGTCTCAGGGCACCCAAGTGGATGAAAAGCCGGACCAGAAAACAGAGTCTGCAGCGATCGGGGACAACGAGCTCGCTCAACGTTTGAACGAGTTTCTCGAGAATGGACTGGAGAAACTCGATAAGGGTGTAATATCTGAAGGAATCAATCAGTTGGTTTCTGTGTTGGCCGAAGCCAACGCCGCCGGCAGCTCTTCAGGAGACATTCGAGTGATTGTCAATACAGCTGAAACCGAGCTTACCAAGATTGCAGCCGGGTTGGAGATGGAGGCCGGCACAGAGTGGGTCGATGCGAATAAGAACCAGATCAGTGCGAGCGCAATCGATGTGGGTACCGAGTACTCCTTGAATCCGAGCGTGATCCTGACCTACAACTTCGGCGCCGGCAAGGCTCTGATCACCGGTGCGCCGATCTATTTCGAGTTCGCCCAAGGTTCGGGGCTGCTGACCAACTTCGTCGCTACCAACGACTACGGCCAGGCCAACTGCGCCATCGTCCGTCTCGACAATCCAAACGCCGAAACGATCGTTCGAGCCTCCTTGATCTACCGCATCAAGGGCTATTCCTATCCCTTTCAAGGAATTACCAAGGATTTCGTCTTTGTACCGCCGGCACGCAAAGCTGCGATCCTGGTGATGGAAAAAGCCGGGGAGAAGATCCAGGACGATCCTGTGATTCTCGATTCGGTGTTTAATCGTCTGAAAGATATGGCCTTCGATTTCAGCCAGTACAACGGCGTTCTCCTGGGCGATGACTTTATGAAGGTTTTTGGGGGCGATCCAAACTCGATCAAACGAATGGGATTGGAAAAAGAGGTATCGTACCTGGTGATGGTGCTCAACGACGGGTATTACGTGAATCAGGTCGAGCTGGGAGGCAAGAAGTACAACATCTTCAAGTCCCAAACCACGGCAACCACCCGCATCATCCGTGTTTCCGACGGCAAGATCATGTATTCGGGAACCGTACAGGCCGTGGGAGGTCAGGGGGGAACCGAGGATAAGGCGATCCTTGACGGGTTTCGCAACGCGGCCCAGGCCATGGCTGAGAAGCTGGAAACCGACTACCCGGAAATAGACGGGGTTCTGGCCGGAAAGCAGTAAGAAAGGATTGCCCTATGCCCATGCGGGCGTTGTTGAACAAATTTATCAGCATCTTCAGGATCGAATTGCAGGATCTGAAAGAGGATATCAACGATCTCCTGGAGATTCTCGAGAAAAGGAAAGAGAGCCAGGAGATCACCAACTATGTCTACATGGGAAACAAGGGTGTGCTGCTGAATGAGATCTCCTCTGTGGAAGAGCTGCTCGACAGCATCAGCGCCATCGACGCCTATCAATACGAAAGCGTGGAGGATATGATCGCGGACGTCCGCCTGATGATCTGTACTCGCATCGAGGAATGTGATTTCCCCGACGTGGTTCGCAATCTCGTCCAGCGGAAATTCAACAAAGTCTGTAAATATGTGACAGGATCGGAGCCGAGTTAAAATTGAATTTTTGAGCGCTCTATATTATTTTTGCGTGGTAGGCGCAGATAAACAACTGAACAGAAAATCACTTCATAACACGAGGGTAGGATGGACGTACAGTTTCAAGAGCTGATCGATAAGATCAAATCGGAAGGGATAAAAACCGCAGAACAGGAATCCTCCCGGGTTCTAAAGGAAGCGGAGCACAAAGCGAACGACATTCTCGCGGACGCCCACAACGAAGCCTCAAGCATTATAGCCAAAGCCAAGGGAGAGGCGCGTCGGTTTGAACAGACCGCAAGAGAGGCGGTAAAACAGGCCGGCAGAAACACAATTTTGAGCCTCCGAACCCGAGTTACCGAAATCTTCGATGCAATGATCGCAGAGGAAACCAAGCAAGCATATTCGCTGAAGGTACTCGAAGAAGCAATCGTGTCGTTGATCAAGGCCTGGAACAAGGAACAAGTCCCGAATCTTCAAGTTCTCCTGTCTTCTTCCGACCTGAAAAAGATAGAAAAGCAACTGAAGAGCCGTCTTGCCGCAGAGTTGAAGAAGGGAGTGGAGTTGAAACCCTTCCCGGAGTTACAGGCGGGATTCCGCATCGCCATGAAGGACGGTTCCGCCTATTACAACTTCAGCGATCAAGGGATCGCAGAGATAATGGCCGAATACATGAATCCGAGAATCGCGGAAATCGTGCGGGAAGCTGTGGGAAAGGAGAGCTGAAACGGTTTGGCCCAGTATTACTATCTTGTAGCCTCTTTTCCGCTGCTGTTCTATGAAACCGAGAAAATCCCATCTTACCAAGAGTTCATGGAGCTGTGCGGACAACATATCAGCCCTCGGCATTACCAGCTGCTTACCCGCGCGAGCACTTTCGATCTAAGGCCGACAACTCCGAGTTGCAGGACCCTCGATCTGTGGCGAGAATGGGAAACGGCTCTGCGAAACGAATTGGCTACACTTAGGGGCAAGAAGAAAGGGG
>JAGLQP010000355.1 GCA_023136785.1 Spirochaetales bacterium | reverse complement strand
CCTTCGATATTCTGCGGATTTCCGTGAGCTCTCTTATCGGGGAGCAGCCGGACGCAGAACTGATAAATAAACTTAGCAAACTCGTCGTTTAAAACGTAGCCTTAGACGTTGATCTTCATCACCTTCATCTGCACCAGTACGGGCAGCACAAAGAGCTGACCTTTCATATATCCCTCCCTCAGGACCTCAAGCTCAGAGAGGCCCACAGCATAGCCAATAACTTGGAAACACTGATCCATGAGCGCCTAGGGCTGCAAGCCACGATCCACGTGGATTCGAGGGAACAGGCAGAAAAAGACTAAAATCGAACTAAAGAGCGATAGCCGGGAAGCGCCATTTCTCCGCCAGGAACCTGTCTACCACGGTGGCCAGACGTTGCGCCGGCTTGATCAGAAGAGGCACGAACAGGAAGAGAAGGATCCCCGCAACAATCCCTGCAGGAATGTCTATGAAGTAATGGGCGTAGAGATAGACGGTTGAAATTAACATCAGGATGGTCAGGGGTAGATAGACGGGCACGAGGTAGCGGTTGTACCTCCAGTTGAGGATAAAGGCAATCAGAGCCATCGCCACATGGGAGGAGGGAAAGGCCGCGCCGCCGAGATTCGTATTGTTGAACAGACCCTTCATCACTTTGGTAAAGAAAAACCCGTGGAAATTCGTATACCACATCTGATTCAGTTCTACGAAGTAGTACTTCGGCCCTGTGACCGGGAAGAAGATGAACCAGACATACATGATGAAGTAGGAAACGGATATGATGAACAACGTCCGAATCGACTCCTCGTAACGCTTGCGGATGAAAAGGATCCACACTCCGATTGTCACCAGACCGTAGTAAAAAAAATAGGAGAAAAAAAACATCTCGTTGATAATCCGGTACTGCTGGAAATACCGGGGGAACTCGATCGCCGGTTGATAGCCAAAGATGCGAAAATCGATGTTGGCGAAAATCCAGTCGAAAGAGGCTCCATTGAACATCAGTTGAGACAGCCAGATGCTCTCGGTGAAGTAGATGATATAGATCGCCTGGATATAACAGAGCCGGAAGAACTGAACGACCCGATTCCGAGCTGGATTCGTCAAGCGGATGAACAGCAGCATCAGTGGGGTGACGAGAAAAAAGACGATCCCCATGAACAGCTCTCGGTCGATAGCGGCGCCGAACAGGTTCATCTCGATCTTCCCGATGTTTACGAGGGAACAGATGCAGAAGATCAGGTTCAGGAATACGGCGAAGAGCTCGACCGGATAGATGACTTTCTTTGTGCGCTGCGCTGATGATTCCATAGTATGCAAGTGTTACAACAATTGATGCTCACAGTACCACCGTACCGTTTCTGCAACAGCTCCGTTTTCCTTTATTGAAGCAATCCCGAGAGCATTCTTCAGTTTGCTGTTGGAGAATACCCAGTACACGGTAGCCACCTCTGCAATCTTATCGGGATTCACAATCGATGCCCTCTGTAACATCCGCTGTTTTAGACCGAGGATGGCTCGAGCCGGATGGGCGACCCATCGGGGCACTTGAATATATCGATAATCGGGAGACAAGCCGAGCTGCTCTCGAACCATAGTGTAGAACTGGGCTCCCGTCAGTGGCGCATCGTAACAGTAGCAGTAGGTCTCCCTATACAGTCTCTCGTTCTGCACTGCCTGTAAGAAAAAGAAGCCCGCATCCTGAGCGGACACATACGAATAGGGATCCTGCGGGCTGGAAAACAAGGTGATAACACCACTCTTGGCGATCCGGAACATGTTCAACATGTCGTAATCATGAGGTCCGAATACGATGGGCAGGCGAACGATCGTCCAATTGAGTGAGGAAGAGCGGATCAGCTCTTCGGCTTTGAGTTTGCTCTTCCCGTAGTGAGATACCGGCGTACAGGGATCCTCCTCGGTCTTCGGCCTCTCAGGAGACGAAGCGGGACCGCTGGCGGATGTAGAGGAGGCGAAGATGAGATGTTTGACCCCTTTCCCGTAGCGGGACAAGGCGCCGAGAAGCGCTGCGGTTGCATCGACGTTGACCCGGTAATAGCCGCTGGGCTTCACCGATTTGGTGAGTCCGGCCAGGTGCAGAAAGACATCGATGTCCTCGAGCTTTCCCGAAAAACTTTCCTCGTTCCCGTAGTCGACCCGGCGGCATTCGATTTCGTAGCGCTGAAGAAACGAAGTGTCCGACTCCCTGCGGGTAAAGGCAATGAGCTTGAGTGATTCTTTGGCCTCCCGATGTCGGGCTTGCTGGGTGATTAGATTTTTACCGATCATGCCGGTCAGCCCGGACACTCCAATTCGTATCATTGTAAATCGTCACCAACCTATCTATCTCGCTATATCTTGTCAAGAATACCCTTGACTTTTGTAATCTCCCTTTCTATTCTCCTACCTAATTCAAAGCAGGGGAGGAGATCATGGCGGGCAAGCACGTTCCCTTTACCAAGGACCAGATCGAAAGCATTGTCGCAACCCACCCTACTCCTTTTCACATCTATGATGAAAAGGCGATTCGGGAGAACGCCCGCAAATTGAAAGAGCTTTTCTCTTGGGCGCCGGGATTTCGCGAATACTTCGCCGTCAAGGCCACGCCGAATCCCTACATCCTGAAAATACTCAAAGAGGAAGGATTCGGCACCGACTGCAGCTCCCTCCCGGAGTTGATTCTCTCTGAAAAAATAGGCCTTCCCGGACAGCACATCATGTTCACCTCCAATGACACCCCCTATCAGGAGTATCAAAAAGCCAAGGAGCTGGGCGCAATTATCAACCTGGATGACATCAGTCACATCCCCTATCTGGAAAAACACGTCGGGTTGCCGGAACTTCTCTGCTTTCGCTACAATCCCGGCCCGCTTCGCCAGGGAAACGCGATCATCGGGAAACCCGAGGAAGCCAAGTACGGATTCACCAAGGAGCAGCTCATCCAAGGCTATCGCACGGTGAAAGACAAGGGGGTCAAGCATTTCGGGCTGCACACCATGAT